>JAITFA010000164.1 GCA_031281685.1 Treponema sp.
ATGCAGGAAATGCGGCGAAAAGAGCAGACGGCGATAGCGAATTTACGTGCGCTTGGCCTGAGCGATGAGCAGATCACGCAGGCAATGGGACTATAGCCGATGCGTTTCTGCCTTGTGGCGGCAGGCAAGCCCTGCAGGGCTATTACCTGCTGTTACCGTCCGTGCCAGCATTGCATTGTTCCTTCACCCGACGGCGTTTCCCTACGCGGCGCACTCTTGTTCAAGCGCCGCGAAAATCAACGCGCCAACGCCCTTGAAGTCATCGACGCGCTCAGGCTCGCCAATGTAGTACGCAAAGGAGCCGTCACGGTAGGGCCGACCGCCAAGTCCGGCAACAGAACAGACGCCGTGAAGGTGTGGCTCGCCATCAGCATCGTCCTTCACAGCAGTCGTTAGCAGTCCCTGATACGCCGCACATGCCGCTGAACGCGCTGCTTCACGGGCGCCAACGGCAAGATAGCCCTTACGGAGCATCTTAAACAGAAAGTAGGTAAACATCGCCGTACCTGAGCTTTCCAGATAGTTACCGATACGAGCGCCCTGATCCAGCACTTGATACCAGAGTCCGCTGGGGTCTTGGCAGGCGAGTAGCGGCGGTACGAGGCGCTCAGCTATGGCAATGAGAGCGTCGCGCTCCTCCGCCCGCATGTGCGGCGCAAAATCAAGCGTGTCAACAATAGCCATGCAGTACCAGCCCATCGCCCGTCCCCAGAAGTGCGGGGAACAGCCCGTGGCAGGATTCGCCCAAGTCTGTTTACCGTCTTCGCTCCATGCGTGATAGAGCAAGCCGGTAGCGGGATCACGCGCCTTCTCCACCATCAGCGTAAACTGGTGGGTGATGTCAGCGAAATCATCGGCAGTGCCATACATGGCGGCATACTGCGCGTAGAACGGCGCCGCCATATAAAGTCCGTCCAGCCACATCTGGTACGGGTATATCTTTTTGTGCCAGAAGCCGCCGCTCTTGGTACGCGGCTGGGCGCGAAGCTGTTGTCCCAAGGTCTCGATAGCAATGCGGTACTTCTGCTCGCCACTGGTTTTGTAAAGCGTAAACAGCATTTTACCCGCGTTGATCTGGTCGAGGTTGTACTCGTCGTTTTGATAAGTAGCGATACTGCCGTCATCCCCAATCATGGTGTCATACATCGACTTTACCCATGAACAGTACTCGGCGTTACCTGTCCGCTCTCCAACGGCGTAGATGCTTTGCAGAACAAGCCCGTGTTCATAGTGCCACCGAACCTGTTCCGGCGTGTAACGGCGCATAACCATCCGCGCCATGCGTTCTGACAACAGCTTCACTTTAACACCCGCCTACTGGATATAGCCTGCGGCTTTAGCCGCCTCTATGCCGGATTTTTCCCAGTTAAGACCACCCATGCTGTCAAAGTTACTGACCCAAGTTCTCCATGTGTCCCGCGTTAGGGGGCGCTGGCCCAAAACAAACTCAACAACGCCCTGCTGAAGGAAACGCTGTAAGTCATTGCCCGCTGGCGGCAGGGTATCGCCGCCAATGTTTGGGGTCCAAGGACGGCTCTGCATATCCTGCAATACGGTCAGCGCACTCATGGTCTTGCCTGATGTTGGCGCCTTGTAAGTTGGGTAACGGGACAGCAGCTCGATCTCGCCATTGTAGTAGACGATGTTGCGAAGCTGGGTCAGCGGCTGCATTTCAGGGCGTGTATAGCCTTTGCTGGGGTCGGGAAGCCCCTCAACAGTGGGAGAACCATCAGGACCCAAGTTATAGTTAACGCCCTTCTCTCCCCAGCCGAGGAGGTAGTAGCCCTCGTCAGACGACATCCATTCGAGCAATTTGGCAATAGCCGGACCCTTTCCTGCCTGCATCGCCTTTGTCGATACGCTATAAATACGGTAGGACTGCGTATACACGCCCACGGATTGCTTACCAGCGGGACCTTTCGGCGGGTCAATGACCAGCCATTGACCGTTGGGGAAGTTCTTGTCAAACGGGGCGTAGTTCGATTCAGCGGCATAAGCGGCGTTCTGTTCGCGCATAACGCCGAAGCGTCCCTGTTTCCACGCAGCGCGGAAGTCGTCCTTGTTATAACTGATCCAGTTGGGGTCAATCACTTTCTCGTCAACCATGCGCTTCACATAGGCAAGCGCGTCATAATACTCCGGCTTATGGATGTTGAGACCCGCGCCTTCTTTAGTGAGGTCCCAAGTACCAGCGACACCAAAAGCGCCGAATAGCGGGTCAAAGCGGCGGCCAAGCCCATCCTCAAAGCTACTGGCGGTGAGTTCAAGGAACGCGCCAAAGCCATAGGTGTCAGCGCGGCCATTACCGTCCGGGTCTTTTTCAGTGAACGCCTTCATCACCGTGAAAAGCTCCTCAGTGGTAACCGGCACTGACAAGCCGAGCTTGTCGAGCCAGTCCTTGCGGATAAGCAGCCCCTCGTTCTTGATGATAGCGCCCGGGGACGGGAACCCGTAGGCTTTGCCGTTGAACGTAACGTAGTTTTTGGCATCGGCATCGTACATGATGCTGGTACGATGCGGCATTTGGGGGAATAGATCATCAACCGGCGCGACAATGCCAATACGCACGAGGTTGCGTAATACATCGCGGCTCACCTGAAACAGGTCTGGCAACGAGTTACCAGCAGCCGCAGCGTTAATCTTAACGTCCTGATCCCCAGGACCGGAAGGCAGGGCGCTGATCTTGAGATCAATGTTCAGGCGGTCCTTGATGAGCTGGAGAACCTTCCAGTCTACTGGCGGCGGACCCGCTTCAGTAACAGACGCGCCGTACCACAACTCAATCGTAACCGGAGCGTTTGCCGCGTTTTGCGCAGCGCCGCTGGGCTGACTACCGCCGCTTGCAAAACCAAACGCCGCGATACCAGCGAGTAAACAACACACAAATGCTTTCTTCATTTCCTTTCTCCTTAAAAATATTGCGAAGGTTTCTGTCAATCAGCACACTGACTGACGTTTAACCCTTAACGCCCCCTAAAAGCGTGCCTTTGGTAAAGTATTTCTGGATAAAGGGGTAAGCGATTATCATGGGTATGGCCGCCATGAATACGCTTGCCGCCTTAATCGCCTGTATCGGCGCTTCACCAAAGGCGCTAACCTCCACAAACTCGTTCATACCGCTGGCCATCAGGATATTCCGTAGCAGTATGGGCAATGGTTGCAGATTATTATTGTTGATGTAGAGCATGGCGTTAAAGAAGTCGTTCCAGAACGACACGCCATAGTACAACCCAATGGTCATGATTATGGGCTTTGACAGCGGCAGTATGATGCATACGAGTACATACCATTCAGGCGCGCCGTCAATACGGGCAGATTCCTTGAGTTCATCGGGAATGCCCTCAAAGAAACCTCGCATGATGAGGCAGTTGTAGGTACTGATTGCCCCGGGCAGGAATATCGCGGCAAGGTGATTCGTCAGTCCCAGCTTCTGCACCACGAGGTATGTGGGAATCAGACCAACGTGGAAAAGGTACGGGAGTAAGATGAGAATGTTGAGGAAACGGCGTCCGGGCAATGTTTTCACGGACAGCACATAGGCCAGCGGTATCGTGAGGAAGAGCGCCGTTGCCACACCCATCGTGAATATCTTCATGCTGTTGATAAAGGCGTTGACAAAGCCGTTGTTTCCGAGCAATGACCGATACGCCGCTGTTGACCAATTCCAGACCGGCAGAAACATGCCCTCAAGGTTTGACCCGATAAAGGTGTTTGACCTGAACGAGAGGGTGATAGTACTCCACAGAGGAATCGCCACGACAAACAGTATGATCACGAGGAAGATGTCTATGACGGCGTAGAATACGCGGTCTGTGGTGGTGAGTCGAATACTTGTTCCCTTAATTCGCTTAATTCGCTTAATTCGCTTTTGCTTCATATACACACCTCTTTAGAACAGCGCCGAATCGCTGACGCGCCGCACGAGCCAGTTTGAAACACCGATGAGAATAAGCCCGATGATGCCTTTGAAGATACCAACCGCTGTTGCCAGCCCAAACTGGAACTCCAGCAAGCCTTGGCGGTAGACCCACGTGTCAATGATGTCGGCCACGCTGTACACCGGCACTGAGTACAGCATGAACATTTGGTTAAAGCCAGCGTCAAGAATAGTTCCTAGGCGCAAAAGCACCACCATAACAATGACCGGCTGTATCGACGGCAGGGTGATGTACCAGATGCGCTGCGGCACACTAACGCCTTCGACCATGGCTGCTTCAAAGAGCGAGGGGTCTATGCCAATAAGCGCGGCAATAAAGATGATGGCGCTCCAGCCCATCTCTTTCCAAGCATCCGACAGAATGACTATGGTGGGGAAGATTTTGGTGTCAGTCATAAACGCGGTTGCTTGACCACCAAATATTTTGATAACGTCGTTTACAATACCGTCCCCGGGCGCAAGCAGTACCAGCAGGATGCCGTAAACAATAACCCACGACAAAAAGTGCGGCAGGTACGCGAGGGTTTGCACTACCCGCGCCAAACGCGGGTGGGCGCTTTCGTAAATCGTTACCGCCAGCAGTATTGCCAGAGGCACGCTTACAAGCAACTTGCCAAAGCTGTAGAAAAGCGTGTTACGCAACAGTTCCCCGAAGTAGAAGGACTTGAAGAACGACATGAAATTCTCGAAACCAATCCATCGGCTTCCCAACACGCCGTCAAGAGGCATAAAGTCTTTGAAAGCAATTTGCCCGTTCCAGATAGGTATGTACTTAAAGATGATATAATAAACGAGCGGAATAACGAGGAGCGCGTACACCGAAAGGTGGCGTCGAATCTCCTTAGTTAAGGTATATGGTCGCTGTTTCATAAAACTAATGATAAGGCTCGTATGCGTAAAACACAATCAAATTCTTATACAATTTAAACAAACAATACGCGGCATAGCGCGTAAACCTTACCCACTGCCGGGCGTGGTTTTACGCATACACCTTGGCGATATGCCGTAGAGCTTTCTGAAAACGCGGCAGAAATAGGCGTGGTCATGAAAACCAGCGCTGAACGCCACTTCCCGTATGCTCAGGTCAGTATGCTGGAGCAGGTCTGCGGCAATGAAGCCGCGGTAACGTGAAAGGTAGTCCCAGGGCGAAATGCCCATTTCGCGGTGAAAGACCCGCGAAAGGTAGTCCTCGCTGACGTGAACCGCATCCGCCAGCTTCCAGCGGCTAACGGGACCGTGGGCGTTCTGGTTAAGGTAGAGTATCGCCTTTTTAACAAAAGCGCCGGTATGCGGCGGCAGGATTTCAGCGCCGGAACGCAGCGCGAGAAAGCGGCTGACGAACTCCGGCGACGAGGCAACAGCGCTGTTACAGACAAGGAGGCGCGAATAGTGACAGAGTTCAAGGATCGCTGCCGGCGTTTTGATATGGTCCTCGATCAGTACGACTGGCGCCGTAAGCGCGCACGGATGACCGCGAATCTCCGCGACGGCGGCAGCGTCAAGCCCGCGTATCACAATGAGCGAAGGCGTGGTTTCGGCAATAGTTTTGGTGAAACCCTCCATTGCGGCGATGCGGATTGCCTCGCCGCCATTGGCAAGGGCTGACCACGCGACCGTATCATCGCCAATGAACAGAAGCGGCGCAGGGGACGAATCAGCGCGGCGCGAGGGGCAGAACACCCGCTCCCGTGAGGCAACTATTTGCTTGAGCTGCTCAAGGGCAAGGCTTGCGCCGGGATCGAGCGCGGGCAGCGCGCTCTCCAGCGCCTCGATCTTCTCCATGATGCCACACAGCGGCTGATTCATAAGGATAGGATAACGCGCCCACCCGCGAATGTCGATACGCGGCGCATGTTGGTATTACGAGCTATAGAACGAGAGGTATATCAACTCCGGGTGATATTCAAAGTGCATGGTGTCATACGTCGCCCATTTGCCGCCCCAAATAAAACCTTCGTCCTCAAAGACGCATACCACGGAACGGGGAGGATTCAGCTTGTCTTCTTCCGGCACAGCGCGGAAGTCAACGCCTTTTTGCTGGGTCCAGAGCCAGTAGGTCTCCTTGCCCGGGACCGTCTTCATCAGTAAATCAATCGCCGTGCCGTAGGAGTGAAAGCTGCGGCTGGCGCTGCCCGCAATGTTCCGCCAATTCCACGCGCCAATGCTGTCCAATGATTTCTTCCACGCGGTGATTGCTTCGTCCTCTTTTTCAAGCTCGTTGATGCGCTGCTCAGCCCGCGCCAGCGGCGCGACAATCCGCTCGTGTACAGTTACCGCGCTTCCAAAAAACCTGACGGTCCTTTGATGCGCAAACGCCTCTGCGCGGGTCTCGCATTGCAGCAGTTTCTCATAAAAGTTTGAGCGAACTGCGCCAGAATTGGATCGGCTATACCCGCGGCTCGCGCTGCCCGTGAATATACTCCTGCGCCAAAAGAGTTCCCGGGCGGCAGCTCTCCACGTATTACGCTCCGTGGTATCGTCGCTAAATTCCGTAACATAACGGGGTATTGACTGACGCCGGAAGTCCGCAGCCTGTTTCACCTCGGTTTCGCTTAAAAGTTTGCCCTGAGCATAGTAATACCGCTCCCCATCCATCTCGACCGTCCAATCGCCGTCATACAATACCGCCTCACCAAGCCGGTCAGGATAGGCAGCCGCAAAAGCCTTCATCACTGCTTCAGCCTGTTCGCCCGCGCCCCGCAGCGCGTCAAGCTCCGCGCTAAGCGCCGCAAGCAGGGTATCCACCTGCTCGCCTACACCTTTCATGTTAAAAAACGAAACATCCGTAAAGCCGCCGCCAGCGCGTATCACGCGGGGCCGATATATCCGTTTTTCAAAAAGCTCACTGTAATCAGCATTACTGTCCGCGCCGGTCCAGAAGGGAATGACAATACCGTCAAAGAAGTCAGTGTTAGACAAGAAACTCTGCATTGGCAGGGCTATATCCTGGTCAACAATTGGAGCGCCAATAAAATAGTAGCGGTAAGCCAGTAAATCGGGCAGCGCTTGTTTACCCGCAATATCAAACAAGGCGGAACCTGTTTTTTCAGCAAGCAGTTTTGCCACCCGCCGCGTTTCAGCCTTTTCTGAATAGTAAAGCACGACGCTATCTGTTTCCTCCGGCTGTTTTTCAGCGCAGGATGCCAGCGCGAGGGCTAGTATACAAAGTATGGTAAAATACTTGCAACATGCCATTGGCGATAATGTATACCAACGCCGCCGCTCTGTCCATCAGGCTTTTGCCCGCGCCCGCTTAGGTCTCTGGCACCGGCATCTGTGTCTGGCACTGGCTTAGGTCTCTGGTATCATGTCTGACACCCGCGTCTGCGTCTGACACAAGCGTCTCTGGCACCTGCGTCTGTGTCTGGCACAAGCATCTCTGGCACCGGCGTCTGCGTCTGGTACCAGCACGGGGCTTAGGTCTCTGGTACCCACGTCTGGCACCGACGTCTGTGTCTGGCACTGGCTTAGGTCTCTGGTACCCACGTCTGTGTCTGGCACCGCGTGTCTGGCACCCAGCGTCTGCGTCTGACACAAGCGTCTCTGGCACCTGCGTCTGGCACCAATGTCTCTAGCACCTTGTGCCGGTGTCTGGCATCAGCGTCTGCGTCTGGTACCAGCACGGGGCTTAGGTCTCTGGTACCCACGTCTGGCACCGGCATCTGTGTCTGGCACTGGCTTAGGTCTCTGGTATCATGTCTGACACCCGCGTCTGCGTCTGACACAAGCGTCTCTGGCACCGGCGTCTGGCACCAATGTCTCTAGCACCTT
>JAITFA010000181.1 GCA_031281685.1 Treponema sp.
GGCGCTGAAAATATGCAGGCCGCCGAATCCCGTATCCGCGATAGCAACATGGCTAGCGAGATGGTTGACTTCACGAAGAACCAGATACTCTCCCAAGCCGGAACCGCGATGCTGGCCCAAGCCAATCAGCGGACCCAAGGCATACTCCAGCTCTTGCAGTAGTTATCTACATAGCAGATGCTCACAAAACGCGCCCATCGGTTATTGACCGGGCGCGTTTTTCATAAAGGCTTCTGCCCGCTGTGGAGTGGTGCCAGACACCATGTGAGCGTGTGAAGATGTCTGGCACCATGAAGGTGTTAGATCGCGCCCCTTGCAGGCGTGTGGATGAAACGGACAAACAAACTATGGGACATTATCGTATACCTGAACCCCGTGTTACTGAATTTGCCCCGCCAGTCTATCATTGCCGACGGGCGAGTGAATCGCTGAAACTGGACGGCAACCTGAACAAGCCGTTCTGGAAAGACGCCCCTTGGACAGCCGACTTCCGCGACATCGAAGGCGCAGATAAATCCACGCCGCATTTCAGGACACGCGCCAAGCTACTCTGGGACGATACAGCGCTCTACATTGGCGCTGAACTTCAGGGTAACGAAATCTGGGGAACCATTAGCAAACGGGACGATATCATCTTCCGCGACAATGATTTTGAGATATTCATCGATCCTGATGGTGATACCCATGTGTACTGCGAGTTTGAGATGAACGCGCTTAACACACTGTGGGACCTCCTCATGGTTAAGCCCTATCGGGACGGAGGTAAGTTTATCAACAGCTTTGACATAAAAGGGCTGGAGACAGCGGTACTAATCGACGGGGAACTGAACAATCCATCCGTAAAGAACCGCGCATGGAGCTTAGAAGTAAAGATGCCCTTTGAGTCCCTGTCCGAATGTTACAAGCCCGGAACCATACCGCAGGCCGGAGACTACTGGCGGATGAACTTCTCCCGCGTTCACTGGCTGGTAGACATTGTGAACAACACATACCAAAAGCGCATAAACCCGCAGACCGGTAAGCCTTTCGCGGAATACAACTGGGTATGGTCGCCCACGGGCCTGATCAACATCCATTATCCAGAACTATGGGGCTTTGTGTTTTTCTGCGATGCTGCCGAGCGCTATGCTGTTCCCGCTGACGAGTTCCTGAAATGGCGACTGCGCTGCGTCTATTACCAACTCCACGCGGCCTTTGACGAAACCGGCCGTTTTTCCCTAGCGGATACCCCTGAAGGCATAAGCGTTCAAATAACGGACTATGACTTCACCCTGTCCTGCCCCGCCTCAGACGGCAAGAGCCGCCTCGTCATGCGCACAGATGGCTGGGTTGGGCGGATATAGCAATCAGCCACGAATAGCGCATGGTGACGCTTAGTCCCGAAGTACCCGTTCCTCAAGCTCTTCCTCGAATTGGCGGGTAAAGAGCGCGTGGTAGTGACCAGCGGCGCGCATAAGCTCGTGGTGAGTTCCCCGCTCAATGATCTTTCCGTCATCAACCACCAGGATTATGTCAGCGCCCCGAATCGTGGAGAGACGATGGGCTATCACAAAGCTGGTACGCCCCTCAAGAAGGCGGGAAATGGCGTTTTGAAGGAGCAGTTCCATCTCCGTATCCACCGAACTAGTGGCCTCGTCCAGAATGAAGATGCGCGGGTCTGCCAGTACAGCGCGGGCAAAGGAAATAAGCTGTTTTTCACCAGTGGAAAGCCGGTCGCCCCCTTCGCCAACCTCAGTGTCAAAACCCTTTTCCAGCTTGGCTATAACCGTATCCGCGTGAACGATTCTCGCGGCAGCCTCAACCTCCTCATCAGTGGCGTTCAGGCGACCGTAGCGGATGTTATCCCGAATACTTCCGGTGAACAGGTGGGGACTTTGGAGAACATAGCCCAGAGCGCTATGCAGCCAGAGCTGGCTCCGCTCACGGTAGTCATGGCCATCGATCAGGATTGCCCCGCCAGTGGGTTCAAAGAAGCGGCAGACCAGATTCACGAGCGTAGACTTGCCCGCGCCGGTTTCACCCACAATGGCTAAGTATGTTCCGGCGTTCACGCGCAGGTTAAAGTGTTCCAGCACATTCTCCTTGCCGTCTGAATAGCGAAAGGTAACATCCTTAAACTCAACCTCACCGCGTATCGGCTCCCAATTCTCTTGTTTTGGAGAAAAGGTATCGCCGTACTTTGCGATCACTTTCGGCGTGTCAATGATGTCCGGCGGCTGTTCCAGCAGGCCGCTGACCCGCTCCACATTTGCCTGAGTAGCAACGAACTCGGTGAGAATGTTAGCAATGTTCTGTATAGGATCAAAGAAACCGCCGGCGTATTGTAAAAAAATCGCCAGCACGGAAAGGTCAGCCCCCAGCATTACGATCTCATAGCCGCCGTAGCTCAGAACCGCTGCTGTGGCAAGCGAACCGACAAACAGCACCAGCGGTATGAACATTGAGCGCAGAAACGCGAGATGGTTTGCGCGTCGCCGGTACTCGCCGGTGATGCCGGCATATTCCGCGAGACTCTGTTCCTCTGTTACCAGCACCTTAACAGTACGAGCGCCGGTGATGCCCTCATTCATAGCGCCGGTCATCTTGGAATTGAGCTTCCGCACAATGCGATTAACGGCCAGTATCTTGCCCTCGAAGAGCCAGGTAAGTATAGCCAGCGGCGGGATAGTGGCACAGACAATGAGCGCCAGCCGCCAATGGACAAGAAACATCGAGATAATCACGCCCGCGCAGTAAAACACTGACCATGAAAAGTCGATAAGCCCCCAAGCCACAAGGTCGCCGATGCGTCCAGTGTCTGAATTGGTTCGCGCCATCATGTAGCCAACCGGAGTCTTATTATAGTAGGAAAAACTCAGCTTCTGGAGGTGGAAGAACACAGCGTTTCGCAGGCTCCGGCTGATGCCGACCTCAGCCTTGATCCCCAGCGCCACAAAGAACCGTACATTGATAGCCTGAACCGTTACCATGAACACCGCCGCGCCTAAGAACCACCATATCCCATCAACCCTCCGCGGCTCAATGTTGTGCTTGATGGCATAGCCCAGAAGCAGGGGAAGCGCTACATCCACTACCGCGGCGCAGAGCATAAGCGCCATACAGCGCAAAAGGTGCGTTTTCTGCGGCGCGATGAACGGTAGCATCTTCTTCCAGATAGCCAGAGACATGGGTTTCTTGTAATCAATATCTTCTTCGTAATCAGCCACAACATCCTCCCATCAGACAACAAATGGCGCCAAGCGCCATTTACCAAACGTAACGCTTTATCGGTATAGAGTCAAAGGTACACAGTCAGTAATTCAAAGGTTGCCGTTTTGGTACCAGAGACATGGTGCCAGACATATCGTTGGTGCCAGACACACAAAGACTAAAGCAAAATTCCTTCCCGGCGCCATATCTATAGCTATGAGATATCCAAGAAAACTCAAGGACGGAGCTGCCTATCACGTTACCTCGGAAATTAACCGTAACGAAATGGAACTCCAAGCGCCGCGGATCAAGACTATGTTCTTGACCTTCGTCAAAAAAGCGAAAGAAAAGTACCCGTTTCAGCTTTTTGACTTCTGTATCATGGATAACCACGTCCATCTGGTCATCAAACCGGAGAGCGGGGAGTCCCTTTCTAGGATAATGCAATGGATCAAGGGTAATTTCGCCAGATACTGGAACAAAGCACACGGTAAGCAAGGGGGCCATCTCTGGGGAAAGCGGTTTTTCTCGAAGATTATCGACGACGTAAGGCAGTTTTTGCGGGTATTGGACTATATAGACAATAACCCCAAGCGGGCCGGTCTGGTTAAACGGGCTGAGGACTGGGAGTTCGGCGGCTTATACCACCATCTGCACGTAAGGATGGATGTAGTAACTATACCCCGGACTGCTATGCTGGAGCTATGCTTCCCCAGCGCTGGTAAAGGCTGAAAGGGGTC
>JAITFA010000067.1 GCA_031281685.1 Treponema sp.
GGCGTACTGGCGTACTGGCGTACTGGCGTACTGGCGTACTGGCGTACTGGCGTACTGGCGTACTGGCGTACTGGCGTACTGGCGTGGGGCGAAATCCGCGCCGGAGGTTTGGGCTGTTGCTGGCGATTAAGCGTCAAGCGGCTGTCGCTCATGGTTGTTATTTATACTATGAGCGTGAAAAAGATGCAAGCGGTACGCCGCCTGTAGCGGCAAAAGCAATAGACGAAACAATAGAAAAAATTAACTATATGCTATGGCAACAATCAAAGCTGGAAAAAGGGTGAGCCAAGTGGCTGTTCTGCTCTGCGCGATATTGTGGAGTACAAGCGGCCTTTTTATCAAGATTCTCGAATGGAATCCACTGGTTATAGCTGGTCTGCGCAGCCTGATAGCCGCGCTGTTCATACTGCTGGTTCGCGGGCTAACACAACGGGGCGGCACAGGAGGTTCTTTCAAGGCGGCGCTGAAAAGCGTTCCGTTTTGGGCGGCAGGTTTTGCCTACTCAGCCACAATGATCCTCTTCGTCATAGCCAACAAGATGACCGCTTCAGCCAACGCAATCCTGCTCCAGTACGGCGCGCCAATTTGGGCTGCGCTACTCGGCTGGCTGTTTGCCGGTGAAAAGCCTCGCGCCGGACACTGGATCGCCCTCGTCATGGTTATGGCGGGCCTGTTTCTGTTCTTTAGCGACGGGCTGGTAAGCGGCTCTCACACAGGTGATCTCATTGCTGTGCTTTCCGGCGTCTGCTTCGGCGCAAATTCGGTATTCCTGCGTATGGGAAAAGACGGCGATCCGGCGGGAGCGATGCTCCTTGCCCATGCGATTACCGCCGTTTTCTGCCTGCCCTTTATACTCATATACCCTCCTTCACCATCTCCCGGCGCTATTGGGGCGCTCTTCTTTATGGGTATTCTGCAAATCGGTCTGGCGTCGATACTATTCTCGTATGGAATACAACGGGTACGCGCCGTAGAAGCCATGCTGATCGCCATGATCGAACCGGTGCTAAATCCGGTCTGGGTCTTGCTTGTTACTGGCGAAAAGCCATCCCTATCCGCACTTGCCGGCGGCGCGATTCTTATAACGGCGGTTGCCGTGTCAGCGTGTATTGGTGGCCGCCGTTGGCGCCATGAGCGTCTGACCCCCCGTTGAGGCGTTATGGCGCCAGACACACCACAGAGCATGAGCCAGACATATGAGCGTCTGACCCCCGTTGAGGCGTTATGGCGCCAGACATATGAGCGTCTGACCCCCGTTGAGGCGTTATGGCGCCAGACATATGAGCGTCTGACCCCCGTTGAGACGTTATGGCGCCAGACACAGGGTTTATTCTATCTCCGGCGACTTCAGTACCCCTTGCTTCCAGAAACGGTACTCATACGTCCACGCATCCCCCTCGGCGCGCCACGAATCCACGCCCCACCAATAACCGGGATCGCGGACGTTGGTGTGAAGCTGACCAAAGGTGTTGATCCGGCAGCCAAAGTACAGCAGTTCAAGCCGGTGAAGCCCGTCTTTCAGCCCCGTAACCGTAAGCCGGTAGGGGGAAAAGGCAATGACGCCCCGGTCCTCGCCGTCAACCTTGACCCGCAACACATGCCCCCGATAGGCGCTGGCGCTAATCGTGAGTTCACCACCACGGCTTTCCGCTGTCAGGTGATAGCTGATGTTACCACCGTAGAAAGCCAAGCCTTGCCGCGTAATGTCGCCAAACGCCAGCTCTCGTACCGGCGTGGTCAGGGTACAACGGATGCCAGCAACTCGTACCCCAAAATCACCCAAGAGGTAGCTCGCCTCCACGTCAATCTTGCGTCCATAGGGTAAGCTCAGTTCCAGGGTATTAAGCCCCTTTCTGATGAGGGGTAACTTCACCTTGTTGATACCGTGATCAACATACCAGCCGTTGACTGGACCAGCGGCAACGGCGTTCAGGCTTACCTGGGTAACGGCGGCGTTCTCTAGCGCCAATTCAGCGCCGTTAATCTCAAGCTCGCTGTCAAAGGTATAGCGCAGGCGAAGGCGGCGCGGGGTACTGGTGTCGCTTTCGACCCAGGGTTGAGCGACTGCCTTTTTCCTCAGGGGCCAGCCGAGTTCGGTTCGGAGTATGGTGTCGAGGCGCAAAACCTCTTCCGCAGGGCGATACGGCTCATCGTCCAAAGCGTATTCAGCCATATCCAGCAAAAGCAGGTTCGGCTCGTGGAGCGTAACAGGAACGGGGCTGGTAAAGCGGGCGCGTCCACGGGTGTCATTGGGATACTCCTCGCTGGTAACGAGACGCGGCGGCTCCGGCGCGGCAACAGGGGGCGCGCCTTTTTCCAGCTTGAATAGAAGGCTGTCGTGTTCATAGAGCGCATAAGCGATGAGCGTATCGCCGCGTTCCCATGCGACTGGCTGGGGGCGGATTGCGCCACTGAGGGTGTCGTAAAAGGCGGCTCGCCATTCGCCTTTGATGCGAATACGGATAATATCACCACGGGGAAGGTCTGGGTTTAGCGGCTTGTCTGCGTGGGCAATGAAGAGCCAGCGGCTGCCGTCAGCCTCTTCCCTCATCTGGTAGAGCAGGTTCTGGGTCTCCACGCCGGAACGGTCGCGGATGCTCAGTTCACGGACATCAGCGATGGCGGATAACAGAGGCAGGCGTTCAAACCCGATGCGCTCGCTCTGTTGCCAGAGTTGACGCGGCGCCGTGCTTGGCCGGGCATCGAGGTACTGCGGCGCGGTTCCCAGGAAGATGAGCCGCCCGCCTAGTGCTTGGAATGCCTCCAGCCGGCATAACGTCGTTGCCCTGATGGTTTCCAGCGCAGGGACAATGATAACGTCGTAGCTCATCTTACCGACGGGGAAGGGTTTATTGGCGCTGATGGCGGCAAGATCACAGAGCGCGGGTAAGGTAGATTCGGCGATGTAGTCAAAGTCGATAAGACCACGGAGCAGCCAGTTACAGAGGTCGTGGAAGTTCTGGTCCATCTGTTCCCGAATGGCTTGGGTACTCTCGCGGGGTCCCCAGTGGAGCCAGTAACTCTCAATGGGATGTATCACACCCACCCGCGCCACTGCCTTACCCCTGGTTAGGGCGGTGTTTATTCGCGCAAAGTGGTTCTCGATATAGGGGTACTGCTCGTACCACGGCGCTTGATAGTTGAACGTACCCGGATAGTCGCGTTTGGCTTCACCATTCATTGATATCCACGACAGGTGCGGTACTCGTACCGTTACCCCCAAGGCGGCTTGCCAGTCGCCCTGAAGTTTGTGTCCGCGGAAATCAAAGTCCCAGTTAGTAACGCCGTAGAGTTCCGACAGCATACCAGCATAAGCGTACTGTCGTACTGCCGATTGGGTCTGCTTGGCGGTGGTGAATTCCCGTTGGTCGCAGAGCATATCAATACCCGGCAGTTGGAAAGAACGGTATGAACGCATTGCCTCGCCAATGGCGTGGGTCTGACTTTCGAGGGTCGGTTCCTCCATCATGTGGCCCGTGAGCATGATATTGTTAGCGCTGCACCACGCGCCGCACTGGTCGGCAAACGCGGCGGTGAAACGCTCGCAAATATGGTCGTGATAATGGTAGCGAATCACCGAGACCGCTCCTTGTGGCAAATCCCAGAGAAGTTCGGGGATACCATCAATGAGGTTTTCACCCGCGTAGGCAGCGGCGAAGGTTTCGGCAAGGTCATCGGTCCAGGGGAGGGTAACGTCGCGGTCTTCGTGGGCGAAACGCAGGGTCTCTTTCCGCGAGAACTGCGGCTCGTCAGTGAAAATGGCGGGAATGACACCGCCAAAGTCGCTGGCAAAGCGGCTTTTGTAACGCTCGTGGGTAACGCGAATGAACTCGCGTATTGCCGCCGCATCGAGCGTATTCACATAGGTTTGCTTGTTGTACCACGGGTCCGGGCTGGCGGTTTCAGCATAGGCGTAGAGTCTGAAGCCTTGGATCGTCTCCTCAGCCTTGACGCGCCGGTACTGCTCAAGCTGGCCGCTGGCGCTAAGGCTAATGTCAAAGCAAGCGATGAGCTTGTTGTCACGTTCCGCAGTGGCGGGGTGGCGCGTCAGGCGCAGGTAACGCTGACGGTAGCGTTTGTCCTTAGTAACGATGCCGCCAGCCGCTCCAGAAGGCCAGCGGTCTTCGTCATAGAGCCAAGCCAGCATCTTTTCAGCGCGGGCTTTTTCCACGCAGGCGTACACGATGTTCATGTACTCGTTACTGAGATACTCGGTGGCCATACCTGTACGGACGTGTATGTGGAAGCCGCCAAAACCGAGCTTTTTGAGTTGCTCGATCTGCCAGACCAGTTCATCGGCGTTGAGCTTGTTATTCCAAGCCCAGAACGGCGTTGCCCGGTATTCGCTGGAGGGATTCTGGAAATCCTCAGCCGTTAAGTTCTGTTCCCGTTTAGGATACAACATAGTTTTTCCTTATACCATTACTATTTTTCACTGTCAATGAAGCTCCCCGCCCTGAAAGACGGGGTATTAGACACCACTGCGAAAAATAGGTACAACCACTATAACGCCAATATCACCCATGAAACTTTGATTATATGGTTGCGTAGCTGAAGATATTTCATATAAGATATAATCTATGACTCATCAATATAGCTGGCGGCTTGAGAAGATAGAAACGGTGTTGCGGACGTATCTACCGGATACGCCGGATACGGCTTGGGGTGAAAACGTTTTTTCGCTTTCGCCGGAAACGCTTTCGCCGGAACTTATGTCGCCGCTCACCATGCCCGGTTATGACCTGGTTCAGCGCGGAGGCAAGCGGTGGCGGCCTTTGCTTATGACTCTTGTGTGTGAAACCATGGGCGGCGGGGAACGCTCCCTGCCGCTCACTCCGCTTGTGGAGTTCCCCCACAACGCCAGCCTCATCCATGACGACATTGAGGATAATTCTGACGAGCGTCGAGGACAGCCCGCAACGCATATCCGTTACGGTGTTGACACAGCCATTAACAGCGGGGCGTTTCTCTATTTCCTGCCGCTTGCCTGCGTAACAGACTGGGACGCAACGCTGGAGCAGAAGGATACGGTGTACCGGCTCTGGGGCGAGTCTATGCGGCGGCTGCATTTGGGGCAGTCCATTGACATCACCTGGCACCGGGACCCGGGCTATGTTCCCAGCCTTGAACACTACGATCTCATGTGCCGTCTGAAAACCGGCAGTCTTGCTTGGCTCGCGGTGGCTTTAGGACTGGTGGCTGCCTTAGTATCGAGCGAAAAAAGAGCGCCATTGATAAAAAAATGGGGTCAAGCTGCCGAAAAGTTAGGGATGGGATTTCAGATTCTCGATGATGTTAAAAACCTCACTACCGGAAATCCGGGTAAAAAGCGCGGCGACGACGTGGTTGAAGGCAAGAAAAGTCTTCCAGTGCTTCTGTATCTGCACGAGCGACCGGAGCAGAGCGAATGGTTTAGCAACTGCTTTGCCGAGGCGCGTAAAGCCGGCATTGACGCTCCACTTGTTAATGAGCTTATCGACAAGCTGACTGTATCTGGAGTCCTTGACAAAGCTGAGGCGCGGGGCAGAACACTGATTAACGAGGCGCGTGAGACGTTCTCTGACATCCAGAGCAATTCTGAAGAAATGCGCGGCGAACTAAGCAGATTTTTTGATTTTATAGGTGGTGCTTATGCGTAATAAACAGTCCATGAAGCAGGCTAAAATATGGACAATTACTCCATTGGATTTGGATGAGAGTACAAGCACGACGCTGTTTCTCAAGCTGGCTAATATTGAAACGCTGGTTCCCGTTTTTATTGATCAATCGGAAAGCCAGCCCATCCTTAAAGTCTTGCATAACAGGATACCGCCGAATCGCCCGCTTGTTCACGGAGCGCTTTTGTCCCTGATGAAGGATGTGGGATTCTCGCTTTCTGGGGTTGAAATTTATGATATTCACGACAACATTCTCCTGGCTAGGCTGCTGTTTGAGGGTCAGAGCTATTCGGCGGAGAAACCATTGGTGTCGCCAGTAACGCCGCTTGACGCCTGCGTTCTGGCGACGCTGGCGGAGTGTCCCATTTATGTAGCGGAAAACGTGATAGAGCAGATTGGCGTACCGGTCGGTATAGAGTTGGATAAATTTCGCATATAATAGGCAATAAGGATGTTTTCAAAATGCATGGCATTTTGTGATTTTTTATTTTTCTAAGGATACGAGAATGAAAGAGAGATTGCAGATAGGCAAGCTGCTGGTAAGTGTTAGCATCGTATTGTTTTTTGGTTTTTCGCTGGTTTTCTTTATCAGCGCATTGTTTTATCAGCCTATGAAAACGCCTGCCATAGCAACCACTAGCAAAGACACCGGACTGGGTGGCGGCGCTTTGTATCCTGCAACGTATTCTACGCTAGATGTGGAACCGGATTTGTCCCTGCTTGCCGACAACAACGCTATGCTGGTGATTGAAAATAGCGCCGAGGACGATGCGATAACTATCGGGGCGCTTGAACCGGAAGAGTATTCGCGGATGCCTATCTTGAGCTATACCTCGTATAAAGTAGTATCCGGCGATATGGTCGGCGGACTTGCCATCAAATTTGGACTCAATCAAGACACCATCATTTCGATTAACGGGATTACCAATACCCGCCTTTTACAGATAAACCAAACGCTCCGTATTCCGAATCAGGACGGCATCCTTTATACCGTTAAAAAAGGTGATACGCTTTCGGCTATCGCCAAAGAACACAATGTCGATGTCGCAACAATAAAAAGAGTGAACGAACTGTTTTCGGACGCTATCGCCGTGAGTACAAAGCTCTTTATACCCGGAGCCAAGCTCGATCAGATGGACCTGAAAGAGATAAACGGCGACCTCTTCTTATGGCCGGTACGCGGACGCATCACGTCAAACTACGGCTATCGCGCTAATCCTTTTGGCGGCGCATCGCGTGAGTTCCATTCGGGCATGGACATCGCGGTTGCTCATGGAACACCAGTACGCGCCGCGCTCTCAGGGCGGGTAACTTCCGCGGGGTACGATAACGTGTACGGTAACTTCGTCGTGATTACCCACCACTCCAACTATCGCACCCTGTATGGACACATGAGCGCTATCAGAACAAAGGTCGGGGCGTATGTGGATAGCGGTGAAGTCATTGGCGCGGCGGGAAGTACCGGTCGCAGCACTGGCCCGCACGTACACTTCACGGTATACAAAAACGGCGTTACCACGGATCCGAGGCCGCTTCTCTCCAGATAGAACGGTAACTCAAGCCTGCGCTGGGGTGTCTTAGCGCAGGCGAGGTGATTCATCTAGCAAGGTGGGAGTGATCCACCTAGCAAGGTGGATGTGATTCACCCTAGTAGGTGGAGGTGATCCACCTAGCAAGGTGGAGGTGATCCACCCTAGTAGGTGGAGGTGATCCACCTAGCAAGGTGGAGGTAATTCTCCTAGCAAGGTGGAGTCAGGTTTCACAGCCTGCTGCGCTTCTACGATAAATCTTGCCCCTCTCTTTTGTCTGTGATACATTAAGCGATATGGAACTATCAGAACTTGAAACTCCCTGTATCGTGATCGATGTGGAACAAGCGCGGCGCAATGTGACGGCAATGCAAGAGGCCGTGAATGAGACTGGCTGTCGTCTGCGTCCCCATATCAAAACGCACAAGATGCCGTTTTTTGCCCGAATGCAGGTGGAAGCCGGAGCAGCGGGGATTACCTGCGCTAAAGTGAGTGAAGCGGAGCTTATGGCTGACGGCGGTCTTGACGATATCTTCATCGCCTATCCGCTGGTGGGCGCGTTCCGTATCAGGCGGGCGCTTGCGCTGGCAAAGCGGGTGAAACGCCTCATTCTCGCGGCGGACAGTATCGAAGGCGCGGCAGCCCTGAACGAAGCCGCTCTTGCCGAAAACACGCGCTTTGAGACGCGGCTGGAAATAGACACCGGCGCGAAACGTACCGGCGTACTCATGCGTAACGCCACCCTGCTCGCTGAAAACATAGCGCGGCTGCCCGGCTTGCGGCTCACTGGTCTCTATACCTTCAAAAGTCTGAACTATCAGGGCGAGGTAACCCGCGACAATGAGCTTGCGGCGTGCGAAGAGGCCGAGCTTCTGGCGGAAACAGCAACGGCGATTCGTAACAAGGGCATTGCTGTTGAAGATATTAGCGGCGGTTCCTCGCCCACAGGACTTGCCGTAGCCAGAACCGGCGCGGTGAACGAGGTTCGTCCGGGAACTTATATCTTCAAAGACCTGATGCTGCGCGACGAGGGTGTGGCAAAGCCGGAAGAGATTGCCGTGCGTTTCGCGGCAACGGTCGTAAGCTGTCCCAGTGAGGACTACGCTGTCATTGACGGTGGAACCAAGTGCTTTCCAACAGATGTGCCGCTCAATACCGCGCCGTTCTTTTATACCGCTTACGCTTATGTCGAAGGCATGGAACATCTGCGGCTGAACCGCATGAATGAGGAACACGGCATCATCACCTCAAGCGCCGGAAAAACCGGCTTGCGTGTTGGACAGACCCTGAGCCTGCTTCCGCTCCATGTGTGTACCGCGATCAACATGCAGAACAGCGTCTACCTGTGGGAGCAGGGAACCATGCGCCGAGAACCTGTCAGTGCGCGAGGGATGTTGGTGTAAATGGCCATTCTGATTCAGGGCGGAACTGTGTATGACGGTTCCGGCGCTCCGCCAATGGAGGCGGACATCCTCATTGAGGGAGAGCGTATCATTGCGATAGGCCCGTGTCTCGCGGCGCATAGCGCGACGCCATGCACTGTGATTGACGCTCATGGGCGCGTGGTATGTCCGGGCTTCATTGATATACACCGCCACGCGGATGTCGCCATGTTCACGGCGCCAGACTTCGGTCAGACCGAACTGGCTCAAGGAATCACGAGTATCGTGGTGGGAAACTGCGGCATCGCGCCGGTTCCGGGCTTTGGTCCAGCCCAGGCTGAATACTACCGTTACATTGAACCGGTCGTTGGGCATGTGGCGGCTGGCCTGCCGTTTGCCGGCTACGCGGCATACACCGGGGCGCTTGAACAAGCCCGCCTGCCGGTCAATGCCGGCTTTCTTGCGGCTGCGGGAGCGATCAAAACTGCGGTCAAGGGCTTTGCCAAAACGCCGTTCAGCGCTGCTGAAATGCAGGAGGCTGTCGCATATATCGCGCAGGCCAAGGAATACGGGGCGCTCGGTCTGTCGTTTGGCATCATGTATCAGTCTGAGTGTTATTCCTCGCGGGAAGAACTCACGACGCTGGCTCGCGCCGCAGGCGATGGAATCCTCTGCACGCATATACGCGGCGAGGGTGATAGCCTTGTCTCTTCTATAGAAGAGATGCTTGACGTGGCGTTCAATGCTGGCGTTCCGCTCAACATCAGTCACTTCAAGGCAACCGGCGTCAGGAACTGGCGGGACGCGATATTCCGCGCCATAGAACGAATCGAGACAGCGCGAAACGCCGGTCAGCGGGTAGGCGCTGATTTTTACCCGTATGATGGCGGCTCAACCACCATCCTTTCCCTCATCCCGCCAAGTGTGCTGGAAGAAAGCACAGCCGCGTTAGTCCAGAAGCTGGCGACTCCAGCGGGCAAGGAAACGCTGCGTCAAGAGTTCCGCAAAGCCCATGTTGGCTGGGACAATATGGCCGCCAGCATTGGTTGGGACCGCGTTATCATCAGCTCGGTGGTAAACGCTGAGTGTGCGGGGTATTGCGGTAAAACCATGAAACAGATAGCCTGTGAAAACGGCTATGAGGAACCGCTTGACCTGTTGCGCGATCTGGTGATAAGCGAGGAAGGGCAGGTTGGGATCATCGTACTAAGCATGGCGCAAGCGGACATTGACGAAGTTGCCCGCCTCCCTTGGACCGCGCTAATATCCGATGCCTTGTATGGGAGTGGCGCGCATCCCCATCCGAGGCTTCACGGCGCGTTCCCCCGCTTCCTGCGCGAGTATGTGCGGGAACGCAAGGCGCTTACGATGGAGCAGGCCATTCACAAGATGACCCTTATGGGCGCGGAACGCCTGGGTATCCGGGACCGCGGCGCACTCCGCATTGGCGCTTATGCCGATGCGCTGGTCTTTGACCCCGCGTGTTTCATTGACCGCGCCGACTACCAGCGCCCCGCTCAAATGGCCGTTGGCATGGAAACAGTGATTCTGAATGGGAACTTGCTGAGTCCACATGATACAAACCGTGCGAAAGCCGGACAGACAATCTTTAGGAGTAGTTAATATGAATGTGTATGAACAGATGAAAGCGCTGGGGATTCAGTTACCGCCAGTGCCGGTGAAGGGAGGCGTTTACGCGCCAGCGAAACGCTTTGGTAAGGGCTTGGTGTACATCTCTGGCTGCGGCCCGGCAATCAGTGATCCGGTTAAGGGGCTGCCAAAGGGTAAGCTCGGCAAGGACTTTGACCTGACCCAGGGCCAGCAAATCGCCAAAGCCTGTATGCTGAATGTGCTTGCTGTGCTTGAGGCCAACATTGGAGACCTCCGCAAGGTTAAAAACTGCGTAAAGATTACCACCTTTGTCGCCAGCGCCGATGATTTCTTCGAGCAGCCAGCAGTTGCTAACGGCGGCAGTCAGCTTCTCATCGACCTCTTTGGTCCCTCAGCCGGCGCTCCGTCCCGTTCCGCCATCGGGGTGAACGCTTTGCCGGGTAACATTCCGGTCGAAACAGAGGCGCTCTTCGAGATTGACGAAGAAACAGCTTAAGAAATCGAGAAATTTGCCGATAGGCTCTTGACCGCTTACCCGCAGTATGGTATAAAGCTCTTAGAAGAAGTTGTTAGTTCTTGGCGAGCCGCCCCTTCGCTTTCCTAACAACTAACAATTAACAAATGGTTATATAGAAAACAAGGTGCTATATGGCTGGTAGTTGCGTAAGCACTGCCAGCAGGCTTAACATCGGGCTTTTCCATCACCGCTTTGCCGGCAATTTCCCTCTTGGCAGGAATTGCCGGTCGTTAGCTGGGACTACTATGCAAAGGAGTTTTATATGAAAAAACTATGTCTACTCTTGTTGATAGCATGTCCCTGGGTATTATCAGCCATGCGCTTATCCGAACAGCGTTATACCCAAGACGACATGGAAGAACTTATTCAGAATGTCATCCCATCGGAATATGTGGAGGCGTTTTTATTTTATACCAGTATGGATGAAAATCCAGCGCTGTTACGAATACAATTACTCGCCATTGGTAAACTTGAGTCAGACTGGGTTAAACTCAAGAGCGATAATATCAATAAAAACGGTACGCATGATGTCGGTTATCTCATGCTTAACAGCGATAATATTAATAACCAACGCTTTATGAGTCAATTTGGACCGCTTGACAGGTATCCCGCAAAAGACACGATGGAACTGTATTTCATCACATGCATTCGTTATTACCAGTATCTTTGTCAGCGTTATGGATACGAAAATGGCGCAATCATCTATAACGCCGGGGAAACCCAGTACGCCCGCCGCGCCGTTCCGGTAAGTACCCGCTATTACGCTAACAGGGTGAATAACTATATTATAGACTATACCAATGAATTACACGCAATCGCCCAAAAAAATGAAAAAACACGTAAGCGGGAGAAAGAACTACGGGAATGGGAACTGCAAAGAACCGAGGCGTTCCTACGACAGATATTCGTGGAACACCGTATCCTGATACAGGACTACCCTAAATCATTGTGCCAGAAGAACTGTTTTATTATTCATAACAGCATTGAATGTATTATAAAAAAACGGGAAGAATGGGCTAAATTACGCTCGTTCTCGTCACTCACCGCTTAAGCTACCGCTAAGAGCGGACTGTCAAAAAATGGTACATTTCCCGCGTCTAAAAGCCGATATATAACAAATGAAGTCATTTATCCTCCTTCTTTTCTTGTCAGGCGGGCTTTTTTTCTCTTGCAAAACCGCCCCTGAACCCGTGGC
>JAITFA010000080.1 GCA_031281685.1 Treponema sp.
GGGGTCCACGGCATCGAAATACGCTGGGCTATCCTGGACCATACGCCTGAGTCTATCCAGGAACTGATCAATTCCGCCTTTGACACCAAATCGCCCCTCGTTCTGGAGTTCGACGAGCATGACCGCGGCAAGCACGTCTATATGGCGGGCTGCTGGGAAATCGGGCGCGAAGGGGAGAAAGGTCCCTACGGCGCTATTGTGGACGCGATTATTCCGTAAGCACATGAGCAGAGAGAAAAAGGCTGCCCGGCGTGAGCGTGGGGCAGCCCTTTTTTATGCGCGGTGTGGGCGGCTGCTCGCTGCGGTGAGGAGGAGGCAAGCAATCGCCGCTCGCTCTTTATTACTTGTTATGTGTGCGTGGTATACTTGGCGGTAAGGAGTACGATATGGGCGAAGTACGAACGGAAATTACCCTAGTAAACATTGGGGATAAAGAAATTGCGAATCGGGGATATATACCTGAGGATCAAGTCAGGCAGATCACGGTCAACGCTGTGGTGGACACTGGCGCGTGGACCCTGGTCATCAACGAGGAAACCCGCGAAAAGCTGGGGCTTAGGGTGGAAGAAGCCAAAGAGGTAACAACGGCTGGAGGCGTGACGATTCCGGGTGTGATAACCGGATATGTGGAGGTCCGCTGGAAAGACCGGAAGACTGCCTGTGAAGCGATCGTCCTCCCCGGTGAGGACGATGTTTTGCTGGGCGCGCTGCCCCTTGAGGGGATGGATCTAATGGTGCATCCTCTGGAGAACAGAGTCATCGGCGCACACGGCAGCAAGATGCGTTACGTTGTTAAGTGAGCAAACGGCAGAGAGAAAAGGGCTGTCCGGCGTGAGCGCGGGTCAGCCCTCTTTATGCGCGGCGCGGGTTGGCGGGTTGAGAGAGGCGGCGCGGCTTTTGCGTGTTAGCTGGTTTTTGTTGCCTGAGCTACGGCTTTGGCAAGTTGGTCTGGGCAGGAAGTACCGCGGGTCTTACACTGGACGCCTTTGAGCCGCTTGACAAGCTCGCCGGCCTCCATGCCTTCAGTAAGTATGGCAATTCCTTTGAGATTGCCGTTACAGCCGTTCTCAAAGGAAACATTATAAACCCTGTTGTCCCGTATATCGAAATGAATCTTGGTCGAGCAGGTTCCAGTGGTAAGATATTCGTACATATATCGCTCCTTGTTTCAGTATGGTCCGCCGCTTCGGGCGTTTCTTTCAAGCATATTGAATCACTGACAAAAAAGCAAATAGCCGATATAATTAATAAGAAGAATTATCACAACAGCGCCCCTTATAAGAGCGCCGGAATTCATTTCAAAGAAAGAAGGGTTATTATGCGTTCTTCACGTTTTCAAAGAAGAGGTGCTTTTTGTGTTTTGCTTGTTTTAGTACATCTTATGCTGTTACCAGCCCTGGTTCATGCGGGAGGTATCCAAGACGCCATTGTTGAGGTAACCGAAGCCAGCGAAGAGCTTGACGGCGAAGAGAATGCCGCGAGCAAAAGTCTGGATGCGGGCGCAGACGCGGCGGACTCCAATGCTGACCAGGAAACTGTCGAAGAGGAGTTTCCGCTCCTCACGCTCTTTGTGCGTCAGGACTTGCTGATCCGCATTGGGATCGCGGCGGTTATCGTCATTATCCAGATCATTCTGATACGGGTGGTACTGAAGCAGTTCGCCCGGCTGAGCGGCTGGATACAGGACAAGGGTCAGAAATCCATCAGACCTATCAGTTTTAAGCAATACCGTTTGATGGAAGCTCATCACATCCTTGCCATACTTATTTTTATGGTAAAGATTATCAAGTATCTGGTGATCATCGTGCAGTTGTACCTTACGCTTCCAATTGTCTTACTCATGTTTGAGCCGACTCGCGGGCTTGCTTCCAGTCTCTTTGGGTATATCCTTAACCCGCTAAAAGACACCCTGGTCGCGCTTATCAACTATATACCCAAGCTGATAACCATTGCGGTGATCCTCTTTTTGGTTCGCTATGTGATGAAGGGAGTCCGGTTCTTCTCAGACCAGATAGCCCAGGGCAAGCTGGTGATTCCCGGGTTTTACGAGGACTGGGCTGCGCCAACGTTTAACATCATCCGTATTCTGCTCTATGCCTTCACCATTATTGTTATTTATCCCTACCTGCCCGGGTCGGAATCCGCGGTCTTTCAGGGCGTGTCCGTGTTTGTGGGTGTCATCTTCTCGCTTAGCTCCAGTTCTGCCATTGGAAACATCGTCGCCGGCGTTGTCATTACCTATATGCGTCCGTTCAAGATAGGCGACCGCATCAAAATCGGCGATATTACCGGCTTCGTGGTGGAAAAGTCAGCGGCGGTTACGCGCATCCGTACCACAAAGAACGAGTTTATCTCTTTCCCCAACCAGTCGATCCTGAACGCCACGATTACCAACTACAATTTCTCGGTGGAGCAATCCGACGGACTTATTCTGCATACGGATGTAACCATGACGTATGCGGTGCATTGGACCACGATGTACAACATTTTGCTCAGCGCGGCGCGGAAAACCGTGTATGTGCTGGAGCAACCCGCGCCTTATGTATTCCAGAAAGCGCCGGAGGATAACTATGCCCGTTATGAGTTGAACGTCTACATCAAAGAAGTGAGCAAGATTTCGGTGATCTTCTCAGACCTGCACAACCATTTGCAGGACGAGTTCCGCGCCGCAAATATCGACATGACCGCGCCGTTCTTCTATACCAGCGCCATGCCAAGTGAACAGAGGCCGGCTGAAGAGTTGCGGTATTCCCCTTTCCCG
Organism: Treponema sp.; assembly: GCA_031281685.1. Lineage (GTDB taxonomy): Bacteria > Spirochaetota > Spirochaetia > Treponematales > Breznakiellaceae > JAIRMT01. Next base: position 2,762 of record JAITFA010000080.1, read on the forward strand.
TCAAAGCCGGAAGCGTTGGTTGAGAAGGAAGTGGAACCAGAGAAGGATGGTGAGTGAAATGCGGGTACGGGTCATTGCAGAATACGTCACGCTTATCGTATTTGCGCTGGGCGTTGTCATGCTTTGCTTCATTTCGATTAATGCTGACGCATCGGAGGAAACGCAAGCGCCCGTGTTACTTGAGATTGAGGTTGTTTCGCTTAACGAGAGTGAAGTAACTGAGGATGTTTCTGAGCGCGCGCCTGATGAAGAGGTTGAGCCGCTGCCAGTCTCATCGTTCCCAGAAATCTGGGGCTATGTGATAAGCGGGCAGGAAGACCGGTATCGGGCTGATATGCCTATATCAGACATTGGTTTCTTTGGCGCTGAGGCGAATATCTATGGTGAACTCATTGGCGTACCGAACCCGCGTTTGCTGCGTAATCGCGGGTTTACCGGGCGTCTGCATCTGGTGGTTGTTTGCAGTGGTCAGGCGCTCTCGCACGCGGTGCTGTCGCCCGGGCCTGTGCGCCAGAAGTTTACCGCTGACCTGCTGGCGGCGGCGCAAGCCTTTGACGGTCTGCAAATCGACTTTGAGAATGTGCCGGCGCGAGACGGGGATATCTTTCGCTCGTTCCTTGCGGACTTGCGGAGTGGGCTTGGCGACAAGCTGTTTACCATTGCTATTCGCGCTTTGGTGAGAAACAGCGATCCGGTCTATGACTATAACCGGATCAAGGGCATGATGGACCGAATGTTGGTGATGGCTTATGACGAACACTGGTCAAACAGCGCGCCGGGTCCCATTGCGTCTATGGCTTGGTGCCGGTCAGTAGCCAGCTATGCGCTGCAAAACATTGGGCCTGAGAAGCTCATCATGGGTCTGCCCTTTTATGGCCGTACCTGGGGCGACATAACCACAAACAGCGCCTATATCTATTCCAGCATTGAGCGGATCAAAGCTGAGCAGGGAATCGTTGACGTTCAGCGGGACAATGATATTCCACACTTTTCTTATCAAACCCTGGTTACGATAAACGCCTACTATGAGGACGAGCGGTCTATTGCGCGGCGTCTGGATATGTATCATTCAATGGGCGTACGAGCGGTGGGGTTCTGGCGTGTTGGTCAGGAAAGCCCGCTGGTGTGGAATCAGATGAAGCTGGAAGATTAGGGCAAAGGTGTCTGGCACCTTTTTTGAGAGCCGGCAGCGCCGAATCGTGGTAATGTATTCCAACTAGAGCAATCAGCCCAAGCTGCAAGCCACCGGCTTTAGGCAAGGGCTTATGGAGGTGTTTTATGAAACTAGGCGCACAACTGTATTCCGTACGGGACTACACTAAGACCCCGGCGGACATTGAGGCGACCCTGCGACGGGTCAAGGCACTTGGCTTTGACGTGATTCAAATTTCCGGCTTTGGGCATTGCGACCCTGAGCTGCTAGCTGGCTGGGTAAAGGAACTGGGGCTTGAGGTCTGCGTTACCCATGTTCCGTGGACCAGACTTGCCGATCCGGTGGACCTTAAAAAGCTGATCGCGGAACACAAACAATTTGGCTGTTCCCAGATCGGCTTGGGTATGCGTCCGGGCGACGTGTTTCCAAACAGCCACGAAGGTTATACCCGCTTCATAAAAAAGGCCAATGAAATCTGTAAGCAGATACAGGATGAAGGCCTTACGTTTGGATACCACAACCACGACATTGAGTTCGAGCAGTGGGACGGGGTTCGGGCTATAGACCGCCTCATCGACGAATGTCCAGACCTGTACTTCATCCTCGATACGTTCTGGGTACAAGCAGGCGGCGCGAATCCGGTTAAGTACATTAAGAAGCTGAATGGTCGTATCAAGGTCATTCACTTCAAGGACTACCGCATCGTGAAGCAGGTCCGGCAGTTCGCTGAAATCGGCGCAGGCAACCTTGACTGGGATGAAATCATCGAGGCCAGCAAGGAAACCAATATCCCCTACGCCGTGATCGAGCAGGACGCCGACTTCCTCATCGACCCCTTCACGAGTCTTGCCCAGAGCCTCAAGTTCCTCAAACAGCGCGTATAGCGCAAGCATTAAGTGGCGGCGCGAGATACCGTTGCGCCGCCGCTTAACAAACATGAATGCGCCCCTAGAGAAAGAAGCCTCTTAAGCTGAGTACCTCACCCACCCTGCGTGGCGTGTCCGGTTCACGTTATGCGGTGTGTCTCTCACTAACGTATAGGGGGAATGGCTCCCCCGCGTAGGTGAGTTGGAAAGCGCCTGTCCCTATTTTAAAAAAACTGGGTGAGAAAGGTTGAGAACCACGGGATATAGGTTACGAGTATGAGTACCACCAACTGAATACACAAAAACGGAAACACCGAGCGGCAGATTTCCACAAACGGCTTTTTGAAACGGTAGGAGGCAAGGAAAAGGTTCATACCAACCGGCGGCGTCAGGAAGCCGACCTCAAGGTTTGTGATGAAGATGATGAGGAGGTGTACCGAATTGATGCCATAGGCTTCGCCCAACGGCATGATAAGTGGAAGCACGATGAGGATGGCGGAGAAAATGTCCATAAGGCAGCCTACGACGAGAAGCACGACGTTTAAGAGCAGCAGGAAGAGGTACTTTGAGTTGATGGCGTTGAGCATCCAGCGAGCGAGGTTCTCCGGCGCTTGCGTATCAACGATGTAGTAGGACAGGGCTTGGGACAGAGCCAGAATCGACAAAACGCCGCCGATGATGGGTACGGACTTTGCAAACACACGCGGTATGTCGCGGAGCTTTATGTCACGGTGTATAACGACTTCTACGATAAAAATATAGACAACTGCGGCGCCGCCGATTTCAGCAGTGCTGAGTATGCCGGAGAAGTAACCGGTAATGAGCAGTACAGGCAGTAAAATCTCAAAACCAGCGGCTTTGATGGCGAGGAGAGCTTCTTTGGGCTTAAACGGGCTGACCGGAATCCTAGTTTTTACTGAGGCGACAATGCCGAACACGATAATGGCGAATACCAACACCAAGCCGGGGATAAAAGCGCCGACGAAGATGTGCAGGATGTTTGTCAACGTGGCAGTGCCAACAAGGATAATGGGGATGCTCGGTGGAAACAGAAGCCCGATGCTGCCGGCAGAGGTCAAGAGTCCCTCGGAAAACTTGTCCTCGTACTTAACGTCATGCAAAATGCTGTAAAGTATGCCGCCGAGCGCGAGGATGGTAACGCCAGATGCGCCGGTGAATGAGGTGAAAAAGGCGCAGATCACCACAGTGGCAATGATCATGCCGCCCGGAAGCCAGCTAAAGAGGCTTTTGAACATACTCACCAGCCGCGTTCCTGACTTGCTCTCCGACAGGAAGAAGCCGACGAGCGTGAAGAGCGGAATGGCGATGAAGTTCTCCTGCGAAAGTGTGTTGTACACCTGTAGAGCGACCACGTCGATCTCATTACCCGCGCCCTGTATCAGCGCGATAGCCAGCCCGCCCATGACGACAAAGAGCGGCGTTCCCACCAGCGCGGCAATAAGCAGCATGATAAGCAAGGGCATTTTTATATAGTAGGAAACCGTGTAAAAAAGATCGGTAAGCTCATAGACGCTGTCGGGCGTGTCAAAGCCCCAGATCGCCTTTGCCAGCATTGGTATTGAAGCGATGATACCGAGCGTCAGCGTCAGCAACGGCAGTATCCGCGCTTTACCGGAGAGCGGGGCTTGCAAGGCGAAGCGAAAAGCCATGACTGTGTAGCCGATTGGTATAACGAGCGCGAAGACCTGATTAGGGATAAAGCCAATGAGACGGGGCGGCGAGAGGCTGATCATGATGAACGGCACTGAGCTGACCGCGACCATAACAAGGATAAAGGCGGACAGCAGGTTGTTTATCACGGCAAAAACGGTTTTGAGCTTATCGTTACCGAAGTTTTGTATAAGCGCGATGGAAAGGTGTTCGCGGCTTTGCGTGGTGAGCATACCGGACATCAAGCCAATGACGAGCAACAAGTGCGACGTAAGCCCGCCTGAGTCTGGGATACCGGTTTTGAACACCAGCCGCGCCACAACGATAGCCACTGGCAGTAAAGCAAGCGCGGTCAGCGCGGTATAACACAGGCCACGTTCAAAACGGCGCAGCGTGGTCAGCAAAAACTTCATTACTATTGCTACCTACTCCGGTAACGACGCAGTATGTCGCTGATACGGTTGTATAGCGCCTGATCAAAAGTGCCGTTCCGCAGCAGGGCAGGCATCGACGCCTCGAACTCGGCGTACCAGACGCGCTCCTCTTCAGGGCTAAGTTGTTCGTCAACCAGTCCGTAACGAAGCATGGTGTTGATAGCAGTGCTTTCAAGTTTGCCGATTGAGGTGTCAATGTCGCGGCCTGTGCGTAACGCCACCTCCAGAAGCTGATTCCAATAGGGGCGTCTGCTCAATGCGCGGTACGCCTGCCGGTTTAGTACCAGTCCGCCCATAAAAGGCGCGATATTGATCGACGCCATATATTTCAGCGTGGTGAACACCTGCATACTCGCGGCGTAGATGGGGCTTTGGCAAATCGCGTCAATTCTGCCGGCATTGACCGCTATGAGCATATCGTTCTGGGTAATCTCGGTTATCTGGTAGCCCGTGCTTCTGAACGCCTGCGTTAGCTTCGGCGTATCAGAACTGGAACCAACCTTCATGCGCTTTAATTCTGACGGCGTAGATACTGGGGTCTTTGAGAAGATTTTTAACCAGCCGGACTTTGCCCAGGTCAGCATGAAAAAGCCCTGATCGTTAATACGCTTCTCCAGTTCCGGCTTCACCTCGGCAAGCACCGCGTCCAATTCAGCGTCACTGCGAATAAAGAACGGGGCGCTCATTGTTATCACTTCAGGGCTGATGAGACTCATACCGATTGATGTAAAAACGCCGGCTTGAACGGCATTGCCCTTGAGTTTCTGAAGAACAGCGTCTTCACCGCCCTGTATGCCGTTGTGGTAGACTATCAGCTCCACCTCGTTGTTGCTGATACGCGCCCAATCAGTCGCCATCCGGTTCAGCGCCACGCCCCAGTCTGTGTTCTCCGGCGCCAATGACGCCAGCTTAATCGTCAGTTTGCGCTGGGCAAACGCGGCGGGAACCGCCAGCAGTAATAGTATCATCAAACCAAGAAATGTCTTTTTCATAAAATCCTCCCGTTATTCTTCAAACTCTTCTTCATCGCCCCAGTCCCATTCATCACCGGAGTCAGTATCAGCGAAGTAGTAGATCGCGTTATCAAGGAGATAGCGCGCCTTGCGCTGTGCTAAAATGTTCTCAAGACGCTTGGACGGATACTCATTCACGTCAATGGCAAGCGCCGCTTCAAGGCATTGTTTAAACGTTTCATAATCCTGCGCCGGAACCGCTATGGACTGGGCATAGGAAACATAGGGACCGGCGCTTGCGCCGCCGGACTTTTTCAGCGCCAGATGGTAGTGGGTCTCGGCTTTAGCCTTATCGCCGCCCATGTAATCCGGTAACGAGCCGTAGACCAGCACGAAAAAGTCATCAAGGCTGCCATTGTTGAAGTCAGGATCAAGCTCGTAGGCGCGCTTAACAAGGGCGATAAGCGACGGAATCCGTAGTCCCAGATCAACGTTTCTAAGGGGAGCAAGCGAATAGGCTGAAAGCGTGGCGGCGGCTGTCCAGTAGACGAGCGCCACATCATCTTTTTTCAGCCGAGCGAGATATTGTTTTTGCTTTGCCTCATCAATATTTCCAGCGTCCTTTTGGGGAAAGAACGTTTCGGTAATGCCCGGATACCTCTTCTCAAGCCCGCCATACAGGATATTGGCGCCCCGTATATAAAACTTTTCAGCCCGCTCTTTACCCGCCTCGCGCTCAGAGTTCTGACTCATCGGCAACTGTTCCGCTGGACCCTGCACAAAGGCATTGGCATACATGACGTAGAGGGAACCGGTCATAACAATAAGCCCCTGATGTTTGGGGTTTGCGGCTAGAAGCGCTTCGTACATTTTTATGGCAAAGGGAAGCGCGTCCCCCACCAACTCAGGATCATCATCGCCGGTGAACACATCACCCGCGCCGCTCCCGCTCAAGGCGTCCCCCACGATATTCAGCGCCATGCTTTTGCACGATACAGACAGCGCCATAAACGCCAGACTAAGTATCAATAATGCGGCGATCTGTAAGCGTTTCATCCTAGTTCCCGATGACCGCTCTGATGTCTTTGCGGATGGCGTCGAGCTTCCGCCCTGCTTCGGCTTTGGCTTCAGCAAGACCTCCGCTCCCCACCTCGCTACAGCAGGAGGCGTAGAACTTTATCTTAGGCTCAGTACCGCTGGGGCGGGCGCTCACCACGGTTCCGTCGGCAAGGAAGAACTGCAATACATCACTCTTTGGAAGATCAACCGTTTCGATACGCGCCGCGTCTTGCGGATACTTGCATATTGATTCCTGTATGTCGCGTATCTTTTCAACGGCGATATTGCC
>JAITFA010000097.1 GCA_031281685.1 Treponema sp.
TCGGAGTTCGGAACTTGGAAGTTGGAGTTCCGAACATCGAAACTGGGGTTCGGAACATCGAAGTCGGAGTTCGGAACTGGTTAATTGGAGTTCAGAACTAGTTAAATCTAGTTCTGAACATCGAAGTCGGAGTTCAGAACTAGTTAAATCTAGTTCTGAACTAAACAATCGGAGTTCGGAACCAGCTAACCGGAGTTTGGAAGCTCTGGCGCGGGTTTTGAAATAGACTTAAAGGAGAAATATTATGGCAGAGAAGACAAAAATCAACGCATTGGGACGGATCGCGGCGTATCAGCTTGCGAATGTTACAAAAACACCGCCCCAGTTCGGCTCCCTTACCCCTAAATGGATTACAAGGGTACTGGAATTCAAAGGACTGGAATCGGGTATTTACCGGGTCAACCGAGTCGCCGAGGGCGAAACGCCTCTTGACGTTCTGTGCAGCCAAGACCCCAAAAAAGTTGAGATTCCCCAGGGATTCGTGGACTACGTTCCAAAACCACGGGAGTATCAACTTAGCTCGATCTCCACGATCATCAATGTGGACACTAAAATTGCGGATGTCTACAGCTCGCCGTATGATCAGACCCAGGAACAGATCAAGTTGGCAATCGAAAGCCTCAAGGAGCGGCAGGAGAGTCAGATCATCAACAGCGATGATTACGGGCTCCTCAAAAACGCCGTGGACAGTCAGCGCATACAAACCCGCTACGGTCGCCCCATGCCCGACGACCTGGACGAACTCATCACGAAAGTATGGAAAGAGCCGAGCTTCTTTCTTGCCCATCCACGGGCTATTGCCGCCTTTGAGCGGGAATGCACCCGCCGGGGCGTGCCGCCGGTAACGGTACATATCGCCGGAGGAGTTTTTATCGCATGGCGGGGTATTCCTCTTATTCCCACGGACAAGCTCTTTGTGGACGGCCTCAAAACCCCAAAAGCCAAAACCGGCAAGACCAATATCCTGTTAGTCCGTACTGGCGAAGCCAAACGCGGGGTTGTGGGCCTCTACCAGACTGGCGTTCCCGGAGAACAGAGTCGCGGCCTTTCGGTGCGCTTTCGGGGTATTGATGATAACGGCGTTGCCTCGTACCTCCTCTCGGTGTACTGCTCCGCAGCCATTCTCGCTGATGATGCCGTGGCCGTGCTGGAAGACGTGGAAGTAGGGGATTATTATGAATATACCCAACAGCCAGTTTAATTTCTCAGAGTGGGGCTTGCCGTCTGCGGCAGACATAGCCGCGTTAGCCGCGGAGTATTTCCCTGAATTCGGTAATATTCCCGCAGGCAGGTCCCCGCAGCCGGTGTCAAAGGTCATTTTGCCTAACGCCTATTCGCCAGTTGTGCTTCCCAGAGAAAAAAAACTGGAGTTTGGCGATTCCAAAACGCGCCAAGACAGCGCGCCCAAGGTCCACGCCAACACACAAGGCATTTCAGTCGGTCATCGTTCCCTTGATTCCATACGCGCTGATTTCCCCATTCTTGGGGAAAAGGTGTCAGGCGGTCATGACTTGGTGTGGTTTGATAACGCGGCCACTACCCAGCGTCCCAAGCAGGTGATTGATCGCCTGTCTTACTATTATGAACACGAGAACTCCAATGTTCACCGAGGAGCGCACGAACTGGCGGAACGTTCCACCAACGCCTACGAGGAAGCAAGGGCGAAGGTTGCCTGCTTTTTAGGCGCGCCCTCGCCGGACAACATCGTGTATGTACGGGGAACCACCGAAGGGATCAACCTTGTGGCGCAGGCTTATGTCAAACCGCTGCTCAAACCCGGGGACGAGATCATTCTTACCATACTGGAACATCACGCCAACATCGTTCCCTGGCAGCTTATCGCCGCTGAAACCGGGGCGGTTCTGCGGGTTGCGCCGATTGACCAAAGCGGCCAGATCATTCTTTCGGAGTACGAAAAACTCTTTAACAGCCGTACCCGATTTGCCGCGGTGACCCATGTGTCAAACGCTTTAGGCACGATTACGCCGGTGGGTGAACTGGTACAGATTGCCCATAGCCACGGCGCGCGCATACTCGTTGACGGGGCGCAGTCCGTGTCGCATATTCCGGTGAATGTCGCTGCGCTGGACCCTGATTTTTTCGTGTTTTCGGGGCATAAGATTTTTGGGCCGACAGGCATCGGGGCGCTTTACGGCAAAAGCGATGTTCTGGAAGCGGCTCATCCGTACCAAGGCGGGGGCAACATGATTTTTGATGTTACCTTTGAGCGCACTCTGTATCAAAAGCCGCCCGCGAAATTCGAGGCTGGTACCGGCAGCATTGCGGACGCGGTGGGTTTGGGCGCGGCGCTGGACTATGTTTCGGAGATTGGCATACAGAATATCGCCGCATGGGAACACGAACTCCTGCGCTACTGCATGCAAGAGCTTGCGAAAATTCCCGGGCTGCGCCTCATTGGAACCGCCGCTGAAAAGGCGAGCGTCTGCTCCTTTGTGCTTGAAGGACACAGCCTTGAGGAAATAGGTAAACATCTCTCAAGCTGGGGGATTGCTGTTCGCGCCGGGCATCACTGCGCCCAGCCGGTACACCGGTTCTTTGGCCTTGAGGGAACTGTTCGCCCATCCATTGCCTTTTATAACACGCCGGACGAGATCGACAAACTTGTGGCGGCGGTAGGAGAGCTGACATGAAGCAAAAAAAGTTAGGCGTCGTTGGCCTCGGTGATCAGACGCTGTCAATTCACGCTGGTGAATTTCCCGATCCGGTTACTGGGGCCTCCGCGCCAAACTTGGTTATGTCCACTACCTTTGTGGTAGAGGCTGACACAGGATTTTCCGTTGAGGGCATGAGCGAGAACGATCCCTTTGTGTATACCAGGTGGGGCAACCCCACCATCAGACAGCTTGAGGAAAAACTCACTGCCCTGGAAGGTTCTGAAACCGCCGTGGCTTTTGCCAGCGGCATGGCTGCCGCCACTGCCCTGTTGCTCCATACACTCAAAGCCGGGGACCACGCGGTAGTGAGCGATGTTACCTACGCCGCGGTGTCGGAGGCTGCCAATGAACTGTTTCCCGGCTTGGGGATTCAGATTACCAAGGTTGATACTTCAGATTTGGATGCCCTGCGTGAGGCGGTGCGGCCCAATACCCGGCTTGTTTATATCGAAACCCCCTGTAACCCGCTCTTGCGCTTGACGGATATTGCGGCGGCGGCTGATATAGCGCATAACGCAAACGCCCGTCTTGCGGTGGATTCAACCTTTGCCACCCCAGCCGGAACCAAACCGCTTGCACTAGGTGCGGACTTCGTTCTCCACTCCCTGACCAAGTACCTAGGCGGCCACGGCGACGCGCTGGGCGGCGCGATTCTGGGGAGAGCCGCAGACCTTGCGTCGCTTCGCAAAAAAACCTCAGTCCGTCTGGGTGGAACCCTAAGCCCCTTTAATGCATGGCTGATCCTCCGGGGTCTTGCCACCTTTCCCCTGCGTATGAAGGTTCATGAGGAAAATGCGCTCAAGGTCGCCGCGTTTCTTGAAAGCCATCCAAAAGTGGTAAAACTGATCTACCCCGGACTGCCGTCTCACCCCCAGCATGAACTCGCCCGGCGTCAGATGAAGAATTTTTCCGGCATGGTAACGTTTCAAACAGAAAAAGGCAAAGAAACCGCTGCGGCTCTGGCGGAAAAACTCAAGATAATCCATTACGCGGTTTCTTTGGGTCATCACCGCTCGCTGGTTTTTTATCTTAGCAGCGAAGATCTTTTAAAAACCTCGTTCAGGCTTGATACCCCGAAGCAGCTTGAGTCATGGAAAGCATTTGCCAGCGAGGGGATTTTCCGTCTTTCCGTGGGGCTGGAAAATGCGGAAGACATAATCGCTGATTTGGAACAGGCGCTGGACTAAGGAGTAACTATGCAACACGAAGCTAATACAAGAGTAAAACATCTGGTTGACATACTGTCACGGAGTTACCGGGATCATGCGGAAATTATAAAAATTGATGCGGGAAGTCAGCTTAACCGGAGTGTCATAATTGATATCCTTGAGCGGCTACGAAAACTTATTTTCCCCGGGTATTTTGGCAAGAAACATCTTTCCGCTGATTTGATAGAATATTACGCTGGGGATTTGCTTGAAGAAGTTATCTATGATCTCACCCCTGAACTGGCTAAAGCACTGCGTCATCTTGATGACACGGACTTTTCACCGGGGGAAAAGTCAAGCTGTGAGCTGCCTTTTCAAGAACAGGCCAGTGATATAGCCTTTACGTTTTTGTCAAAATTGCCGGAAATCCGGGAATACCTTGCCGCTGATGTTTCCGCTGCCTTTGATGGTGACCCTGCGGCGTTCAGCAAAGACGAAATAATCTCGTCCTATCCAGGAATATACGCCATCATGGTATACCGCCTAGCCCACGCGCTATGCGAACTTAGAGTTCCGCTCATTCCTCGAATTATGACCGAACACGCGCACAGCGTTACCGGCATCGATATTCACCCCGGCGCGGTAATTGGACACCATTTCTTTATTGACCACGGAACCGGAATTGTCATTGGAGAGACAACGATTATCGGTAACCATGTAAAAATATACCAGGGCGTAACTCTGGGCGGGCTTTCTACCAGAGGCGGTCAGGCGCTTAAAGGAACTAAACGCCACCCCACCATTGAAGATCATGTAACTATCTATTCAGGCGCTTCCATATTTGGCGGCGCTACGATTATCGGTGAGGGAGTTGTAATTGGCAGCAACGCCTTTATCACCAAGTCGGTGCCGGAAAAAACCAGGGTTAGCGTGAAAAATCCAGAGATGCAGTACAAGGTAGACGGGCAGGGCGCCCACGCCGAGCTTGCCCAAGACGGCTTTTGGGATTGGGTGATATAAATGCCGATACGGTAGTTTGCGGTTTGAGGAGGTGGCGAGGAAACTGGCGGCTTACTATAGCTAGATGAAGCGCTAGGAGTAGCTATTAAACGGAGGTTGAGCTGCGGTCGGTTCGACAAGCTCAGTGACCACAGTCGGACGCTGAGTTTGTCGAAGGGCCAGTTGTTTCAAGCGGCTCAAGGATTTTTTTATAAAAAATCTTAAAACCTATTGACACTCTATTTTTTATAAGATATATTCCTAGTAAATCAATAGGCTTTATAAATAAAGGAGCTTTTATGTCGGAACTAAGCATAAGCACCGCGCCAAAGAACCTGAGCGTTGACAAAGACTCGGCGCTGTCTATCCATTTTGACTGGCGCACTCTGATACCGCTCGCCTCGGTCACCTTTACGCAGGTACTGCATACCGCGCTGCCGGTAGCGTCAACATACCGTACCAAGGTTCTGCCGTGGTTCACTTGGTTCAATATCACTACTATCGGGGTACTGGCGATACTCGTGGTGGTGAGTCTCTTCAACAGCCGGTATCGAGAGCGTTTCACATATAAATCGTGGTTTCTGGGGACAGCGTTTCTTCTGCTCAACCTGTATAACCTCATCACGATCAAGTTCAACCTGATTCCCAGCCTCTATTTCCCTTCGCCGGAACGGATCGTGTATGTGTTTCTCACTGACTGGTTCTTTATACTGCGCTGCCTAGTCTACTCGCTCCGTTTATTGCTGGGTGGCTTCTTCCTCGGAGCGCTACTTGGGGTGCTAACCGGTACGCTCATCGGCTGGAGTCAGCGCTGGAACTACTGGATCATGCCTTGTATCCGCATCGTGGGGCCGATTCCATCAACCGCATGGATACCCATCGCGCTGGTGGTCTTCACCAGAGCGACCGATGCGGCGCTGTTCCTCATCGCCTTGGGGGTCTGGTTCCCTACAACGGTACTTACCAGTTCGGGCATCCTCAATGTGCGGAAAAGTTACTTCGAGGTTTCAAGCACCCTGGGAGCGAACAATCTTCGGAATGTGCTTTCCATCGCCCTGCCCGGTGCCGCGCCCAACATCTTCGCTGGCTTGTTTAACGGTACATCGTCGTCATTCCTAACCCTGATGGCCGCTGAAATGATCGGTTGTAAGTTCGGCATTGGCTGGTACATCAACTGGCAGAGGGAAACTATGGCGTATTCACAGGTTTACGCGGCGCTCATCGTGATTGCCATAACCTTTTCGCTCCTCATCAACCTCCAGTTCAAGGTTCGCAATCGCGTCCTGAGTTGGCAGAAAGGCACGATTCGGTGGTAGGTGAAAGTATGAAAACAGCAGTACACGGCGGGACCATACGGATCAATGGCGTAACTAAAACTTTTCCACAAGAAGGCGCGACTGATATTACCGTGCTGGATAACATCAGCCTTGTTTTCAAAAGCGGGGAGTTTGTTTCTCTCATTGGCCCGTCGGGGTGCGGTAAGTCAACCCTGCTCCGGCTCATTGCCGGCCTTACCCAAGCTGATAGCGGCTCACTTTTTCTGGATGACGCCGAGATACAGGCGCCGGGGTATGAACGGGGACTGGTGTTTCAGGACCCTACCCTGTTCCCATGGAAGACCATCTGGGAGAACATCGCTTTCGGGTTGCGGGCGCGTGGGGTCTATCGTGAAGAAAAGAAGAACATTCCGGGCTTTTTCAAGCTCGTGGGGCTTGAGGGCTTTGAGAAGTCCTATCCTCACCACCTTTCCGGTGGTATGGCGCAGAGGGCGTCGCTGGCGAGGACGCTCATCAATAACCCAAAGGCGCTCTTGCTGGACGAGCCTCTGGGCGCTCTTGACGCCTTTACCCGCATGAATATGCAGGACGAGATTCTCAAGATATGGGAAGAGCGTCAGATGACTATGGTCATGGTTACGCATGATGTTGATGAGGCGATTTACATGGCTGACAGCATCGTGGTCATGTCAGCGCGTCCGGCAAAGATTGAGAAGGTGATTACGGTGGAGATTGGCCGCCCGCGACAGCGCGACGACCCGGACTTCCTTGACCTGCGAGCGAAGATACTGCAAATCCTGCACTTCGCGGGCACGAAGCAGGAACTGGAATACAACTTGTGAGAAAACCGTCGTTGACGGAGAAAATTTTTATAAGGAGAGGATATAAACTATGAAGAAAACTATCCTTTTGCTTTCATTGGTTTGCGTGGCGGTGTTTAGCGTCCATGCAAGAGGTCAAAGTCAGGGAACTTCCACTACTGTGGCGGAAGACCCGAACTATGTGGTCAAGATCGGACGGGGAGTTTCCGTAGGTCTTTGTTCCTCACCTTACGTTATCGCCGAGCATTTCGGTTACTACGAGGAAGAGGGACTCAAGTGGGAATCCATCACTATGGAGACTGGTCAGACTAACCTTCTGCTCACCACCGGCGCGGTTGATGTTACCAACAACCTTTTGGCTACGCTGATTCAGCCTATTGCCAACGGACTTGATGTGAAGATTCCGCTAGGCATACACACGGGTTGCCAGAAGGTACTGGTACGCGCTGATTCTGATATACACACGCCCGCCGACCTTCGCGGCAAGCGGATTGGCACAACCGGCATGGCATCTAGTGGCACAGTGATCACTCAGCGCTACTTGGCTGAACTGGGCATTGGCGTTACTGCCGATAACCTTGAGGTTGAGTGGCTGATCTATCAGCAAGCAGACCTTCCGTTGGCGCTTGAGCGGGGGCAGGTTGACGCTATCGCGGTTGGAGATCCGACCGCTTACATCGTTGAGCAGGAAGGAAAAGCTAGGGTAATCATCAATCAG
>JAITFA010000204.1 GCA_031281685.1 Treponema sp.
CTGGAACTATGCTTTCCCGGTGCCGGCAAGGGCTGAAGGGGTCAGACACAGCAGGGGTGATATTTTGAATTGCTAGTACACAATGATTCTCAAAGACGATTGAGTCTGGTACGATGTAACGCTACGTCAAGATACGACGTAAGGCGGTGTCAAGGTATGACGTAAGGCGGCGTTGAGGCGACATAACACTGCGTCCAGCCGTGTAGGTTGAATACTTCCAACACTACGGTTGTAAACGTCTCTGGCACCAATGTCAGGCAGTGTCGAGGTACGACGTAACACTGCGTCGTGGCACAACGTAAACATCTCTGACACCAACATCAGGCGGTGTTGAGGCGACATAACACGGCGTCCAGCCGTGTAGTTTGAACACTTCCAACACTACGGTTGAATGTCTCTGACACCAACGTCCACTAACGTCTCTGGCACCAATGTCAGTCAGCATCGTAATAATAGGTGAGTGCGCGTAACATGAGTTATTAAGGCGAAGAGAGTGTATCATACGCTGTAGGTTTCACACCTGAGACTATAACAGCTATGGAGAATCTATGAGTACAAATGAAGAACTTTTAGTTAAAGCTATGACTTTCACCACTGGATTATGGCGCGTCTCGCCACTGAGTTATGGCGTGTCTCACCACTGAGCTATGGTGTGCCTCGCCACTGGGTTATGGCGCGTCTCGCCACTGGATTATGGCGTGTCTCACCATTGGGTTATGATGTACACTGACATACTTTCCACGGCTAAACCACACGCCTTTATACCTGTTTAGCGTTGGGTGCGGGGCTTTTTCGCTGGACATTAGTGCGCCATTTCTGTGAAAAAGCGCTACCATAACAGCTATGGAGAGTCTATGAGTACAAACGAAGAACTTTTAGTTAAAGCTATGACTTGGAAGAGCCCTGAAACAATTCCGGTCAGCATTGGTTTCCTGCCCGCCGCATGGAAAAAGTACGGTGAAGAGATTAGGACGATTACAGCGCGTTATCCGCAGTTTTTTGGCGATATAAGCGAGCGTTACAACTACGCGGCCTACACGCCGCAAACCTACCATGAAGGAACCTATACTGATGAGTGGGGCTGTGTGTGGGAGAACATTCAGGAGGGTATGGAGTCTATGGTGAAGGGGCATCCGGTGAAAACCCGTGAGGATATCCGCGCCCTGCACATCCCCGACGACCGCACAGGCCGAATACCTCACGGCTTCATGTACCTGCGCCTCCTCGACTTGCGCGGCTTTGAGGAAGCCATGTTTGACTTTGCCGAGGAGCCAGAGGAACTGCAAATGCTCATCGACAAAGTGCTGGAATACAACCTCTTGCAGGTTGAGGTCGTTATCCAAAAAACATCTGGGAGCATCATCTACTTCGGCGACGACTTGGGTATGCAGAACGGCCTTGCCATTGGCCGTGAGAAATGGGTGAAGTACCTGAAACCCTGTTTCACCGCGATCTACAAGAAATGCCGCGATGCCGGCAAACTCGTGTATATGCACTCCGACGGCTGTATCTGGGAAATCATGGCTGAGCTTCAGGAAACCGGCGTGAACATGGTGAATCCCCAGTACCGCGCCAACGGCCTTGATAAGCTCGTCAGCGTCTGTAAAGGCAAGATACCCATCAACCTCGACCTTGACCGTCAGTACCTGCCCTTTGCCACGCCGGATGGGATTGAGCGGCACATCCGCGACTGCGTTGAGGCTCTCTATCTGCCTGAAGGCGGGCTGGGTCTCAGTCTCGAACTTGGTCATGACGTACAGCCGGACATAGCCGAAGCCGCCATTGCCGCGCTGGAGAAGTACCGGCACTACCGCTTATAGAAGCCGGAACGCCAGCTCAGACCATGATTCTTTCCTGAGCGGGCGCAGTTGTTCAATGTTCAACCACTCGGCGCCGGCAAGTTCATTATCCGGCGCGGGTATATAGCCTGCCGCGCACTGCGCCAGATACACCAGCCCCAGATGAACCTGACCTACTACCGAATCCGCGTCGTTGATGATACCGCGATACTCAAACTGTATGGCTGATTGCTCAAAATTACTCAATTCCTCGGCTAACTCTCTCAGCATCCCCGCAGTAATTGTTTCCACAAGTGTTTCCCGCCGATCAATCTCGTCAATATGTCCGCCAATGCCGCAGGAATACAACCCGTGCAGGCGAAGCTCTGTTCCATGACGGGGGTAGCAGAGGAACTGACCGGAGCTATTGCGTATCAGTACATAGGGGATAAGCTGTTTATAGGCTGGATCATCTTCCGCGAGCGCCCGCTCGATCCAGCGAACATGCGTTGCGTTCAGCGTCGCGTGAATATCAACCGGAAACGCCCCGCTTTCCTGTAGCCATGCGGCGGGCAGAGCGCCGGTTTCAACACAACAGATAGTTTTCGTTGTTGCCATGATAAAAATTCCGTGTTCAGCTTAAAGACGCGACGGTTCTTAATCAAGATAGCAAAAAGCGCAAAATGACTGAAATATCCTTGCTTCTTTCCGATAAAAGCAGCATGATACAGTTACTTTTACTAAAATGGAGTGTATATGAACATATCTACTTACACGGTTAAGCCAAAATTGCCGCCTTCCTTGAAGCCTCTGGAGGAAATTGCGCGTAATCTTTGGCTTTCATGGAACTTTGACGCAATCCAGCTCTTCATTCGCCTGGATTACGATGCATGGCTTCAGTCCCAGCAAAGCCCGGTACGGACGCTGGCTATAGCTAGCCAGGAACGGCTCGCCAGAATGGCAAAGGACGATTCCTACCTTGCAGCCTTGAAGGAAGTATACGAGCGTTTCCTCAAGTATAAAAAAGGTGAACCGTGGTACCACGGCTCAAAGAAAGAGGTGATCGCCTACTTCTCTATGGAATACGGCATTGATGTCTCTCTTCCTATCTATTCAGGCGGCTTGGGAATCCTGTCCGGGGATCACATGAAGACTTCTTCCGATATGGGCTTGCCCCTCGTGGGCATAGGCTTGCTGTACCGGCAGGGGTACTTCAAGCAGGCCCTTAACGCGGATGGGTTCCAGCAGGAGCGTTACCCCGAAAACGACTGGTACAACATGCCGGTTGAGCGCAAGACCGACCGCAGTGGCGCGCCGCTCAAGATTTCGGTTGAACTGGCTGGCTCGGTCGTTGTTGCCCAGATATGGGAAGTCAAGGTCGGACGTACTTCTCTCTACCTTCTCGATACCAACATCGACGAAAACCATGGTGATTTACGCAACATCACCGCCTCGCTCTATGGCGGCGATAAAGAAACCCGCATCCGGCAGGAGATACTGCTGGGCGTCGGCGGTATTCGGGCGCTTCGCCTGCTGGGTATCAATCCAGCGGTAACACACATGAACGAAGGTCATTCCGCGTTTCTGGGGCTGGAGCGGATCCGCGAAATCATGCAGGAGAAGGGCTTTGCCTTTGACGAGGCAAAAGAGGCGCTGTGGCCCACCAACATCTTCACCACCCACACGCCGGTTCCAGCGGGCAATGAGCGTTTTGACATTGGCCTGATGGAGAAGTACTTCCGTTCATGGACTGGTATTCTGGGTATTTCATGGCACGACTTCCTCGCGCTTGGCCGTGTCAATCCCAACGATGACCATGAATCGTACTGCATGACTGTGCTGGCTCTGAAAATGTCCGCCTATGCCAATGGCGTTGCTCGTTTGCACGGGGTGGTTTCCCGCGATATGTGGAAGGGGCTGTGGCCCGGACTTCCCCTTGAAGAGGTTCCGATAGGCCATGTTACCAATGGCGTGCATCCCCGCACATGGGTCTCCCGCGGTATGCTCGAACTGCTGGATCGTTATTTTGGTCCTCGTTTTGAGAGCGAGCCAACGGATCTCAGCATCTGGAACCGCATGGACCGTATCTCAGACGAGGAACTGTGGCGTACCCATGAGCGCCGGCGTGAACGCATGGTCGCGTTTGCGCGTGAGCGTATCAAGCAGTACGCGATCCGCACTGGCGCGGGCGAGCGACAGATTCAGCGGGCTGAGGATGCGCTTTCGCCTTACGCGCTCACGCTTTCTTTTGCGCGGCGTTTTGCCACCTACAAACGCGGCAACCTGCTCCTGCGCGACCCGGAACGCCTCTTGCGTCTGGTACACGACAACGAGCGGCCTGTACAGCTCATCTTTGCTGGCAAAGCCCACCCGATGGATATGCCCGGCAAGGAACTGATCCGCGAGATCATTCACTTCGCGGAGAAGTACGATGTTACCAACCGCATCGTGTTTATCGAAAACTACGATATGACTGTGGCGCATTATCTCACCAGTGGCGCCGACGTCTGGCTCAATACGCCTCGCCGTCCACTTGAGGCGTCAGGAACGAGCGGTATGAAGGCGGCCATGAACGGCGTATTGAACTGCTCCATCCTCGACGGTTGGTGGGACGAAGCCTACACGTCGGAAGTCGGCTGGGCTATTGGCATGGGTGAGCAGTACGAGGACACGAACCTTCAGGACGAAGTTGAAAGCAAGGCGCTTTACGACCTGCTGGAACGGGACATCATCCCTCTGTTCTACCAGCGTGGACGGGACGGACTGCCGCGTGAGTGGATTCGCCGTATGAAGAATTCCATGCGTTCAATTGGTCAGTCCATGTCCTGCCATCGTATGGTTATGGATTACTACAGCCAGTTCTACGCGCCGGCTCTGAAAAATTACCGCCGGCTCGTCAAGGATGAGTATGCTGAGTCACGATCGCTTGCCGCGTATTTTGCCAAGCTCAATGCGGGGTGGAACGGCATCAGGATTGTATCAGTGGAATCCAACGCCAAACCAGTTATGCAGCGGGGCGATTCGCTCACTGTTGTCGCGCAGATTGATCTCGGCTCACTTTCGCCAAACGATCTGCTTGTTGAACTGTACCACGGTACGGTCTCGAATCAGAATACCACGATTGATCATGCTCACAGGGCTGAGATGAGAGACACCAGCCATGAGGGAACGCTCTTCCGCTATCAGGTACGGGTCGAGTGTATAGACACCGGTATGCAGGGTCATACGGTGCGTATTCTCCCCTCACACAAGTCGCTGGTGCATCCGTACCGGCCCGGACTTAT
>JAITFA010000111.1 GCA_031281685.1 Treponema sp.
AACGCGCCACTTTCTCCCAGATTAAGCGGCCCTATAAGAAGCCGGTAGATTGGATTTTCACTGGTTCCGGCACTTTGAACGGTTAAGGGGTACGCCCGCCCAATATTTGATACGGCTGATTCCACCTGCTCCAAGCGGTTATAAGCGATCACTTGCAGATAATACTGTCCCGCTTCCAGACTGGCAATTGTGGGAATTGAAAAAAGCGAGGTTCCCGATTTCCGCTGGGGAGTGACGGCAATTGGCGCGACAAAGGCGGATGTATCCATTAAGGACGACGCTGACTGTTGGGGCGTAGCCGTAATCGGCGCGACAAATGACGAGGGGTCTGGCGTGGCGACCCGATCCGGAGCTGCTGAACGGGAAACCGTGTCAATCGGCTCAACAAATAACGAAGGGTCAGACGTAGTGGCTGGAGCTGCCGGACGGGAAGCTGTATCAACTGGCTCAACAAATGTGGATGGGTCGATTGATGCCGTTGTCGGCTGTTGGGGCGTAGCCGTAATCGGCGCGACAAACGATGAAGGGTCTGGCGTGGCGACCCGAGCCGGAGCTGCTGAACGGGAAACCGTGTCAATCGGCTCAACAAATAACGAAGAGTCAGACATAGTGGCTGGAGCTGCCGGACGGGAAGCTGTATCAACTGGCTCAACAAATGTGGATGGGTCGATTGATGCTGTTGTCGGCTGTTGGGGCGTAGCCGCAATCGGCACGACAGATGACGAGGGGTCTGGCGTGGCGACCCGAGCCGGAGCTGCTGAACGGGAAACCGTGTCAATCGGCTCAACAAATAACGAAGAGTCAGGTATCTTCGTCGGTTCCACCGCTTGGGTTATACTCCTTATCCTCTGAGCTGATGCTGTTTCGCTTGTATTTTGGGACGACCCGAAGAATGAATCCGGTAACGAAGCTGATGGCAGAGGCGCTATTTCCGATTCTGGTGGAAGCATGGTAAAAGTCGTTGCCTCAGGCGGACGATCCTCGGTGGGAATGAGTTTATATTCACTAGTACCATCTTTTGAGGGAATGGTTCCTTGGACTGTGGCCATGCTTTGAGGAGCTGATTTCGGTTCTGGCTCTGGCGCAGAAACAAGCTCTGGTTCGTCCGTTGGCGTGGATTCAGACGCAGGTGATTCCTCGCCTGTGGCTATGCTTTGAGGATCTGGCTCTGGCGCGGAAACAAGCTCTGGTTCGTCCATTACATCAGGAGGAAGCGTTTCCGAGTCTGCCATTGTGGACATTGGGTCTGGCAGGTTGGTCTCAGGGTTATACAAATCTGTCACTGGAGTTTCGCTAATGGTTACAGGAATATCTGTCTCATTAGACGTAGTAGCCTCAGAGATTTCCGGTATCACTGTGCCGAGCTGATCCATTGGCTCAGTCCAGACGGGAGTTGGGTCCCTTGCGCTATCTTCTGTAATAGCCACATCCGGCATGGCTGGCTTGTAATCAGAATCAGCGCTCTCATTTTCTGGCGAAGCCGCTTGAGGTGTAGTATTAGGTTCCGTAACCGGTGTTTCCACAGTTTGCGACGGTTCTTTCGCCGATGGAGTGAGCGATTGTTTTAGAGGGAGAGTTCCCTGAGCAAGGGTGGAAGCAAATTCTTCTTTGATCACTGCTTCCGGCTTGACGGAAGCAGTGTTTGGACTACCGGCCACTCTAAACGGGGAGTACGCTTCCTCCTCAGAAGGTTGCTCCATTATTACCTTGGCATTCGTTTTCGGCAGGGCGATAGCTTCAGCCGCCTCTCGTGAAAGGGTAACTAAGAAGCTAGGATCATCAAGACCATCAATTACCATTACGCGGATAGTTTTTTCGTTTTCAGGGTTAGTAATATCCACCAAGGTATTGAGGGGGACAGAGTTAGTAGCCGCATAATAGCCACGCTCAGAAATATGTTGACTTATTTTGGCGTCGCCCTGCTGCCACCACGAAGCGCTGATAAACAGACTAGCCGATAATATACTACACAAACAAAACGTTTGTTTTTTCATTGAGTATCCCCTTTTTTCAAAGTATCGGCAAAAACCGGTGGGTTTCTGAACCTAACGCCCCATTGGGCGGGGCGTTAGCGGTGTCCCAGCATTAAAAGACCGATGTCTTCTTTTGAAGCAAGACGAGGATCTACGATACCCACCAGAGCGCCGTTGTGGATCACAATGATGCGGTCGCAGAGTTCCCGCAGTACATCAAGGTCTTCTCCGATAAAGAGTACCGCGACGCCGCGCTTTTTCCGCTCGTTGAGCATATCGTAGATGCTGTAGGACGCGCCGATGTCGAGGCCGCGTGCAGGATAGGCGGTGATAAGGAGACGAGGGTCGGTTTCTATCTCACGCCCCAGCAGAATCTTCTGGATATTGCCGCCAGAAAGTTTCTTCACAATGTGGTTAACCGAAGGCGTGGAAACCGCATAACGTTGCACGATGGTTTCAGCCTGAGTCTTACCCGAAGCGCGGTTGATAAAGATACCGGGTGTTCCGTCGTAATAGCGGAGTAACACATTGTCAGTGATGCTCATACCAGCCACAAGTCCCATCCCCAAACGGTCTTCAGGTATGAAACTGAGGCGTATACCCCGGTTTTTGATGGCGCGTGGCGAGAGTTTCAGCAGTTCATCCCCTTCAAAACGCACGGAACCGGAATCAGCGCGGCGCAGACCAGTGAGGATTTCGCATAGTTCCTTCTGACCGCTTCCAGCAATACCCGCCACCCCCAGTATTTCCCCGCCGTATAGATCAAAAGATAGATCGTCAATCACCTTAGCGCCATCTTTATTACTTAAACTCAGGGAACGCACCTCCAGCATAGGTTGTTTTACTGGCGTAGAAGGCGCAGAACGGCTTATCTCAAGAGAAACGCTGGCACCCACCATCATTTCGGTCAGTTCATGTGGCGTTGTGTCGGCGGTGTTCACCGAACCAGTGAGCTGACCCCCGCGCAGTACGGTAACACGGTCACTTATCTCCATAACCTCGCCCATTTTATGCGTGATGATGATGATTGCGCAGCCCGCGTTTCGCATGTTCCTTATGATGGCGAAGAGTCGCATGGTTTCCTGCGGGGTGAGTACAGCCGTAGGCTCATCAAGGATGAGGATAGACGCGCCCCGGTATAAGACCTTGAGGATTTCCACAGTCTGTTTCTCACCAACAGACATATCATAGATTTTTTTGTCGTGAGGTATGTTGAGTCCGAACTCCCGCTCAAGGCGACTGATCTTTGCGGATACGGCTTTTTTGTTAAAGATATAACCTTTTTCGCCCAGACTTATGTTTTCACGGGCATTCATCACAGGTATCAGCATGAAGTGCTGGTGGACCATGCCGACGCCAGCAGCTATAGCGTCATGGGGGGAATGGAAGAAACGCGGCGATCCATCAATGTGGATGGAACCGGTGTCGGGTAGATAGATGCCGGCCAGTATATTCACCAGCGTACTCTTGCCCGAACCGTTTTCCCCTAATAGAGCGACGATTTCACCGCGCCTCACGCTTAATCCCACATCGTCATTGGCCAGCACACTGCCAAACCGTTTAGAGATGTGTTCCATGACGATGTAAGGATTAGCCATTTTTACTCTGGAATAGTTCCAATCACGCCCTGGACAAACCAGCCCATGTTCCAGATTTCAGTATCGCTCATTCTCGCGCCATCAGCGACCCGTTCCACATTGTTTTGGTCAAAGAGCGGTCCCATGAAGGGATCGAAAACGCCGCTAACAATCTCATTGGCTGCTTCGTGTATCATGTCGGCGGTGGCGGAGTCATTAAGCGGGGTGAGCGTATCAAGCGAGACCATACCGCTGCTCAAGCCTTCCCAGTAGGCGCGCGATTTCCATGTGCCATTAAGGGCGCTCTTCACATCATCAACATAAAAGACTTCCCAGTGGAACACGGGCGAGGTGAGATAGGCGCGGGGCGCGGCGTTAGGTGTAGCCACATTATACCCCACGGTAAAGGCGCCTTTTTCCTGCGCGGCAAGCTGAGGCGAGGTGGTGTCCTGATGCTGGGCAATCACATCACAACCCTTGTTCAGAAGTTCAAGCGCAGCCTGCTTCTCCACTGCCGGATCAAACCAAGTGTTTGTCCAGATGACCTCGACCGTGGCGTTGGGATTCACCGACTGCACGCCCAGAGCAAAGGCGTTGATACCACGAATCACTTCAGGAATCGGGAAAGCCGCCACATAACCGATGGTGCCTGTCGCGCTCTTACGTCCGGCGGCAATGCCTGAGAGGTAGCGCGCCTGATATATCTTGCCGAAATAGGTAGAGACATTGGGCGCGGTCTGGTACCCAGAACAGTGAGCAAACTTTACGTTGGGGAATTCCTTGGCAACCTTGATGGTCCAGTCCATAAACCCAAAGCTGGTTGTATAGATCAGGTTACAGCCCTGATCGATGAGGTCACGGATCGCCTTTTCGCAATCCGCGTTTGCGACCACATTTTCGATATACGCGGTCTCAACACCCAGCGCCTCAACTGCCCGCCTGCCCTTGTCGTGAGCCTGCGTATAGCCTTCGTCGTTGATCGCGCCAATGTACACAAAGCCAACCTTGAGAGCAGCCGCAGACTTCGATGTCGAGGGGCTTGATGATGACGGGGACGCCGAACCGCTTGGGGTGGAACTGCCACTGCTTGAAGGCTCCTGCTTCTTGCCTCCCGCGAAGGCAGAAACAGCCAACGCGCAGATCATGAACAAAGTCATAAATTTTTTCATTCTTTAATCTCCTCTGAATGATAGGTAATGCAAGCAAGTATGTTTCTTATAGAAGAAAGAATCAAGAGTAACAACGCGAGAGAAGCCGCTCATCGCAAAAAACTTACTCGTGGATGTGATAGCGAGCATACTCACATGAGCGGATATCCCGCGAGAAGAATAGCCCCAGTAACGCACGACACAGGAACGGGAGGTATTCACAGACTGGAAGGCTACAGTGTTCAGGAGACTCGCCGTCAGGCGCAGGAAGAAGAGCGTCGTGTCTGGGAAGAGAAGTTATGGCAGGCCGAGCGTGAGAAAGTCGCGTTTCAAGAGCGCATCCAGCTTCTTGGGCGCTAAGAAACTCAGATTAATCGTCATTCTGAAATCTTGCCGATGCTCCTCTTCCTCGTCCATACCAAACAAGTAAGAATGGTTATGAAAAACCGCTTGTGATTGATCTAAGCGCAATTCTCCTATCCAATTTGTCTTGAGAATGGAAGAAGTCGTGCGGCGAAAAGTACACGCCGCTGATACCGCACTTACATCAGAGGACTTTGGGGTTATTGTCTTTCATGTTTTCGCGTAAGAAACAGAATCTAACATTTCTGTTACTCCCAACTTCCTAAGCATAAAATCTATGTAAAGTTTACGCAGAATCTTTTGGAAGTATTGATACATTCCTAATGCCCGGTTATACTGTACTAGCTGTAAGTTTTGATAAACTTACGAACTTACTGTTTTGGAGATCTTTATGAAAAAAAGAATCCACCGTCCCTCGGAGGACTGGTTTCCCTGTTCATCATCTTGTTGGCTGGCCGCGAAAACAGCTTGTAAACCCCAAAGGAAAATACTATAATGAAAAGCACTTTTTTTATTATGTTCCTCTTTTACGCAAGGCTTGTATGGTCAGATATACCTGAATATCAATTATTATGGGAAGATGTAGCCAATGCCATGACATTTGGCTATAAATCTCATTTCGATATAACCGGTTTAACAGGAAAATCAAGCCCATCCAAACATATAACAGCTCTTATTGAAACAAACGAAAGCTGGTTTGCTATTATATGGCCTGCCGGTTTTTTTAAGATTGTATTGGATGATACTACTATCGGTTATACAAGAAATGGTCAATTTAATACCCGTTTCGATCTTGAAACAGAAACATACGAACTGGTAACATCACAAGGTTATACATTAGCTGACCCGGTCTTGTTATATACGCGGGTAATAAAAAGGGATAAGCAAGGACAGGAAGAAATCCTCGGCATTATTGAGGGAAATGGTAGAAATAACGAGGAATGGACAAAGTTTGCGAGGAGCGCCGGTGAATATGAAAGTCTGCGTGGCGAATTGCATGGACCTAAAGTAGCGGAACAGTTGAAAGTATACGATGTTCCCTATGAAAAGCTGCGGTACTATAAAGATGGGATTTATACTCTGGACCCCAGCTTTACCGATGAGATCATGGAAAGCCCCAATAGTCTAGTAGTAAGCAACGCATTGGAGATGAGTAATGTTCTGCTATTAGAAGTATTAACGAGAATGTATTATCTTACCGTGACGGATGAAAGCATAAAAAACCGCCTATTCAAAGCGGAGCTTCTCAAAATAGGGATAGAACAATATGCCCAAACGAATGAGATGGTTGAACAAAGTATTATGACTTTAGGTAATAATTTTCAGGAGTTTATGGATAAGAAAGTAAATCAGGATAGCCCATCTCAACGATCGCCAATATTATTGGAACAAGCATGGTATCAAA
>JAITFA010000003.1 GCA_031281685.1 Treponema sp.
ATCTCTGACACCGCCGTCTCCTGACTTTAGGCATGACTTGCATTATACAGCGGCTTGTGGTATAGGACTTGTCAACATGAAAGTTGCTGTTATTTTTGGTTCCCAATCGGACAAAGCTATTATGAAAAAAGCTGTCGATGTTCTGCGGGAGTTTGGCATTGACTTCTCGGCGCATATCTTGTCCGCGCACCGCGTACCGGAACTGCTCCGCGATACGCTGGTGAAGCTGGAAAGTGACGGCGTCGAGGTGATCATAGCAGGCGCGGGGCTTGCCGCCCATCTGCCCGGCGTAATCGCCGGCCTCACGCTCATTCCGGTCATCGCCGTACCAGTCAGTTCCGGTGGTCTTGGCGGGTTAGATGCGCTCCTGTCGATTGTGCAGATGCCCCGGCCTATTCCAGTCGCCACTGTGGGTATTGATAATGGAGCCAACGCCGCCTACCTTGCCTGCGAAATGCTGGCGCTTAAGTACCCGGCGCTTAGGGAAAAGCTCATCGCCTTTCGGGTTGCTATGAAAGAAGACTTCGCTCAGGAAAACAGGGAGATAACGTTATGAATATGCCAACGCTTACGCAGGGACAAAAACTTTACGAGGGTAAGGCGAAAAAGGTCTTTGCTACTGACCATGCTGATCTCGTCATCATTCACTATAAGGACGACGCTACCGCATTTAATGGCGGGAAAAAGGGGCAGATTGAGGACAAGGGCCTTATGAATAACCAGATCGCCTCCATGCTCTTTGAACTACTTGCGGCATCCGGCGTTCCCACGCACTTTGTGGCACGCCTTTCCGAGCGGGATATGGTCTGTAAGAAGCTGCGGATAGTGCCGCTTGAGGTGATTGTGCGGAACGTGGTTGCTGGTTCCATGGCCAAGCGCCTGGGCCTTATCGAAGGTACGGCGCTCAAGACCACGGTCTTCGAGCTGTCCTACAAAGACGACCGCTTGGGCGATCCCCTCATCAATGACTATCATGCCGTGGCTATTGGGGCTTCAACCTTCGAGGAAATCGAAGAGATTAAGGCAATCTCGTTCAAGGTTAATGAAGTGCTGTCAAGTTTCTTCTATAGTAAAGGAGTGCGCCTGATTGACTTCAAGCTCGAATTTGGCAGAACGGAAAGCGGTGAACTGCTACTTGCCGATGAAATCTCTCCAGATACCTGTCGTTTCTGGGACGCGAAAACCAACGAAAAACTTGATAAAGACCGTTTCCGTCGAGACTTGGGTAATGTCAAAGAAGCGTATATTGAGATTCTAAACCGGCTCACATAAATAGGGGAAGCAATGTATCAGTCTGACAAGTTACATGAAGAATGTGGCGTATTTGGCGTGTTTCTGGACGATCCGCAAAAAGACGCCACGCCTCTTGTGTATTACGGGCTTTTTTCCCTACAGCATCGGGGGCAGGAAAGCGCTGGCATTGCTGTAGCAAAGGACTTTACCATCGAGTGCCGGCGAGGTATGGGGCTGGTTGGCGAGGTATTCAGCCCAGACATTCTGAGCCAGTTACAAGGTCCAGCGGCAGTGGGTCATGTGCGTTACTCGACCTCTGGCACGAGTTGCATTGAAAACGCCCAGCCCTTTGTGAGCCGCTCTAAGCTCGGCCCCATAGCAGTGGTGCATAATGGAACGCTTACCAATGCCCCTGTGATTCGGGAACTGCTTGAGGATGCGGGCATTGGTTTCAGTTCCTCCAGCGATAGCGAAGTGATTATCAATCTCATCACGAAGAACTATAAGAAGGGACTGGAAAAGTCCCTCACTGACACGATTCAGTCTATCAAAGGTTCGTATGCTCTGGTTGTACTAACCGGCGATGCGCTGATAGGCGCACGCGACCCCAACGGGATACGGCCTCTGTGTCTGGGCAAGCTCGACGGCGCTTGGATACTCGCAAGCGAGTCCTGCGCGATTGACGCGGTGAATGGTGAGTTCGTCCGCGACATTGAGCCGGGGGAAATGGTTATTATCAACCATGATCATGTGTTGTCGTTTACGTTCAGCGAGAAAACGCCGAGGGCGCTCTGCGCGTTTGAGTATGTTTATTTTGCGCGCCCTGATAGTGTCATTGACAGCATTGACGTGTATGAGGCGCGGGTTCGTATGGGCGACATACTGAGCCGGGAATCCTCGGTTGAGGCTGATCTGGTCATTGGCGTGCCTGATTCCGGCATTCCCGCTGCCATTGGTTACGGCAGAGCCGCCGACATTCCGTTTGGCCTTGGCATTGTCAAAAGCAAATATGTGGGGCGCACGTTTATATTCCCGAATCAGGAACTGCGGGAAAAAGCCGTTTCGGTTAAACATAACGTGATTAAGAGCGAGGTTAAGGGCAAGCGCGTAGTGATCATTGACGATTCCATTGTCCGCGGCACAACCAGCCGCCGTCTGGTTTCGATTCTCCGCAAAGCAGGCGCGTGCGAGGTACACTTCCGCGTATGTTCGCCGCCTGTTCGCTTTCCCTGTTACTTTGGTATTGACACGCCTCACCGCCGCGAACTTATCAGCAACATGAACAGTGTAAGCGAACTCTGCGCTTCGTTAGGCGCGGACACGCTTGCCTTTATTTCGGTTGATGGCCTTCTGGAAGCCCTTACCGGCAAGCGTGGTGGTAACGGTTTTTGTCTGGGCTGTTTCGTCGGTGAATACCCGCTCCATGTCTTGGGCGAGGACAAGACAGCATTAGAAACGTCCGTAACGTACAACTGTGTGGCACATCCGGACGTTTCTAATTATATCACGAAGCTGAAGAGCATACCCGGCTGAGTAGTGGGAATACTCTGGTATGGAACAGTGGCAATAGCGACGTTTTGAGCTGTTTGCTGTATCTGCTGTTCGTACTGGTCGATAAGGGCGTCAATTTGCCCGTCTGACACCGACGTAATGCCAATGTCTCCATTTTTCTTAAGCTGTGTCAGCCGCTCAATGAGTACATCAAGCACCTTCATCTTGTTTATGGGAACGCCTCTGACACCTTCGGGCGCAAGCGTACCATACACATGCCGGAAATGAGAATAAATATAGTTGGCATGAGACACCGGTAGCGACATCTTCTCGTTACTATTACGGGAAGCAGTAATCGCGTATCCAATACTGGGAACAGTGGCAGTAACTCCTTTAATCATATAACCCCTCCGTTTTCAATATCGGACAAGATTATAAAAACGTTAGTCTAAAAACCGCTGTTTGTCCGATACCAGTCGCTGATGTGCCGTTCAAGCGGGCGGGTATCCTGCTGGCGAATTCGAGTATGGAGATAGGGGATAATGACCTGCGCTTTCAGGGTACTCCAATTCTGGGGCAGAATGTTTGGCGGGGAGAGAAAGGCGCTGGGGGGCATATGTCCAAGCAGGCTTGGATAAAACAGGGGAAATATCTGCTCGGTAACGGTTCGTATGGCTGAAAAGCCATTGCTTATGCCAAAATAGGTCTCGTTTATGCGCTGCTTCTTGCTGATTTCCAGAAGCTGGCGCTGGGTCTCGGCCTGAAAAAACCACTCAGTGAAAGCGTCAGCAGCCTTTTTCGCTTTGCCTCTCTTGTAAATGCCGTAATACACCGTGTCTTCGGAGACAGGAATCGTGTTGTTCTCCGCAATCCAGCGAAAGTCAAGGTTGGAACGCTGTTCCTGACTCAAGGTAAACAAGCCCGCGCTGTCCATATAAGTAAAGAGAATTCTGCCCGACATGGCCAGTTTCGCGGATGGTTCGTAAAAGTACTTAAAAACAAAGTCGTCCTCAGCCTGAATACTGGTATTCACTTCCTGCGTCCAGTCACGCAAGGCTGTAATCGCTTCCTCTAGCGCCTCTGGGTTCCACGTTACATCACCTGCGGTCTCGGACGGCGCGGGAACAACGGACGGCGCTGTTTCCACCTCTCTGGCTATTTCCGCCTCCCTGAACGCCGCGTTAAACAGAGTTGCGGTAACATAGAGGAATTCGTCGTTCCATGCTGGCGAAAAACCCATGCGGGAATAGATTCCGTTCCGCTCAACGTTGTAAGTCTTGCCAAGCGTCTTTATCTCATCAAAGCCAATCGTGAACGGATTAGAGAGTAACTGGGCATTGGCGCGAGTAAAGACCAGCGCTGGAATGTTAAACGACACGGGCAGAAGGTACTGCTGTTCCTCAATGGTACCAAGGTTGAGAAGTCGCGGATAAAAAGCAGCTTTGGCTATCTTATTTTTGGTAAAAAAACTATCCAGCGGCTTAAACAAGGTGCGGGTCGTGGCGCTTTTGAGCCAGTTGCCAATCACAATGTCTGGCGTTTCCTGCGCTGTCCCTGAAAGAATGCTCAAACGCTGGGCAGCAACCTCCATGTAATGAAATTCGATCTTGTAATTATCCTGAGCCGCGTTGAAAGATTCCACATAGAGGGCGAATTCAGGCTGGTCAGTCCAGAGTACCGCAGTATTAGACTCGGACAGAACCCATAAGACAACAAAAGCAACTGCCACGCAGGGCAATATAAGCAGGGGAAGCTGTTTCCACAGTTTTGTCATGGCTATAAACCAGAGGCAACCTGATAGATGGTTTGATACACAGCGGGAATCACTTCCGCTTCAAGGCTGGCAAAGGCGATGCGGAGAAATTCGTCGCCAAACGCGATAGCGCCGATGCCGTGCTTATCGAGCAGTTCCCGCCGCAGCGCACTGGCTGATATGCCAACGCAACGAAAGCTCATAAAGTAGCCGGAGTTAAAGGGCAAAGGCTGTAGGCGCGGGTTCGGCGGAGTTTCGTTAATAAAGCGCTTGGCCGCCTCATACCGGCTTTTTAGCAGAACATAATACTGTTGCCGTTCATCGATGGTTCGGACATCCTTAATCATCTTCATCATCAGGTACTGGGCTGGTGTATTGGCGCAAGAAACTGACGAGCGTATGACACCCATGTACTTTTTCTCCAGCGCGCCGTAGTGTCTAGCGCCAAGTCCACGGGAACCGAGGGTAACAAAACCTATCCTGAGTCCCCAGACATAATCTTCTTTGGTTGGCCCGTCGATTTTGATCGCTAGTACCCGCTCATGCAGGGTTGAAAGCCGCGCAAATAAAGATTCACGGCTGACTGAGTCCTCGTAAAACAGGCCGAAGTAGGCGTCATCGCAGAGTACCAGCACATCGGCGCCGCCATCGGCGATTTCAGCTACCAGCGTTACCAGAGCATCCACCTCACCATGCGTAGGCGCGTAACCCGAAGGATTATTGGGGAAGTTAAGGATGATCCGCGCCGACCCGCCTTGAGCCTCTTCTTTCAGCGCTTTAGCGATGGCATTGATATCCAGCCCCAGCCCTGCGCCGAAAAACGGAATAGCCTTTGTGGTCGCGCCCCGTCGCTCCTGAAAGATAAACTCATAGTTATCCCAGCAGGGATAGCTTGTGATGATGGTGTTCCCCTCGTCAAGGAAAAGGTCAGCGGTATAGGAGATTCCGGCGGTAAGTCCCGGCACCACCACAGGCAGCGATATCTGGTCTACGTCAAGCGTGGGATTCTTGGCAAGCATACGCTGTTTCCATGAGTGGCGGGTTTCCTCAACACCGGCAGTTGGCGCATAGGCAACGATTTCCCCCGGACTAAGGGTGGGTATACTATCAGCCATAGCCGACAGAATCAGCGGACTACCGTTACGGTAGGCCATGCCAATGCTGGCATTTGCCAAATAAGCTGACTTCTTTGCCTCAGCCGATTGCGCGATGATGCCTTTGGGGAAGTATAAACGACGCCCTAGGCTCGAAAGAAACCGTCCGGCAACGGTTCCATCCAACAGTGTGTTCAGCTCTTCTGCTTCTGCACGATAGTTCATAATTTTATTATAGAAAAATTAGGGGCTGTGTCAATGCTAGCGTTTCTGGCTGGCAATTCTCAATTTACATAACGTGAGTGAGCGCAGCCACTTCAACAGTGAAGCGATTGCCTTCAGCGCCCAAGTCCGAACAGAGCCTTTACTAAGGCAGTCGCGCCGATTCCACCTAGTTAGTGCCAGACACGCATGTAACTAGGATCGGTTCCACCTAGCAAGGTGGAGATGATACACCTTGCTAGGTGGAGATGATATACCTAGCAAGGTGGAGATTATCCATCCAGCAAGGTGGAGATGATACACCTTGCTAGGTGGAGATGCTCCATCCAGCAAGGTGGAGATAATACACCTAGCAAGGTGGAGAACTGCTGGTCTCTGGCACCGGCGCTTGCAGCGCAGACGATGCTTGGCTTACGTCTGGCACCGCCGTTAGCGTCTCTGGCACCGCCGTTAGCGTCTCTGGCACCGCTGCTAGCAGCGCAGGTGATGCTTGGTTTGCGTCTGGCACCACCGCTAGCGTCTCTGGCACCGGCGCTTGCAGCGCAGGCGACGCTTGGATTGTGTCTCTGGCACTGCCGCTAGCAGTGCAGGCAATGCTTGGC
>JAITFA010000087.1 GCA_031281685.1 Treponema sp.
TTGGCCAGCTCGTTTTGGGCCGCTGTGGAAAGCCGGTCCAGAACGCCACATTCCCGGATCAGGTTCCCGAACATGAGGGAACCGATGAGAGGCACACTCATGGGAGCCACTAGGCCAGAGATGAGAGTAACCATGATGGGGAAGCAGATCCGCAGACTCCGGGGGATATTTGTGTCCCGGGCGATCATTTTGATGGTCCGCTCCTCTTTGGTGGTAAGGAACCGGATCACCGGAGGCTGGATCAGAGGTACCAGAGCCATGTAGGAATAGGCAGCCACCGAGATGGGTCCCAAGTACTTCTGGGCGAACCGGGTGGCCACAAAGATGGAGGTAGGTCCATCGGCGGCACCGATAATACCGATGGCCGCTGCCACTTTCAGGTCCTTAAAGTCCGCGAGGAAAGGCACGGTCTGCCCCAGGAGGACTGCCACGATAATAGTGGCGAAGATACCGAACTGGGCGGCGGCGCCGAAAAACATCATCACCGGGTTTTTGAACATAGGCCCGAAATCGCACATGGCGCCCACAGCGATGAAAATCAGCACCGGGAACAGCTCAGTGGCGATTCCGGCGTTAAAGAGGATCTGCAAAAAACCCGGCTCCCCGGAATAGGACCACACCGCCTGCAACGGCAGGTTGACTAGGATAGTCCCGAAACCGATGGGCAGAAGCAGCATGGGTTCGTATTCCTTTTTTATCGCCAGCGCGATAAGGGCCATACCGACGAGGATCATGAATGCCGCTGGCCAAGTAAAGGAAGTTATACCAATAAAAAGTTCCCGCATAGAAGAAGCATAACCCAAGGCCGGAAAAAATGCAAGGG
Organism: Treponema sp.; assembly: GCA_031281685.1. Classification (GTDB taxonomy): domain Bacteria; phylum Spirochaetota; class Spirochaetia; order Treponematales; family Breznakiellaceae; genus JAIRMT01. The sequence continues at coordinate 824 of JAITFA010000087.1, forward strand.
ACTGCGATTATTTTTCGGTGTAAAATCGGGGAGGGCGGAAAGGGAGAGGAAACATACGCCTTGCTCACCAGCAGGAAGTCTGGCTCTTAAGTGAATCTGTCGAAGCACCGCGTCTCTATGTGAGGTCATCAAGGTAATGCAGGGCAGGTTCCAAAACGCGCACTGACATACTGGTAAAAGGCGCGGGGAGGCGGCGCTTTGATGACAAGCGGTTCCCCGTCAGGCGTGGGAAATTCAAGGCTGTATGCGTGTAACAAAAGCCCGCCGACACGGGCGCTTCCCCCATACTTCTGGTCTCCGAGTAAGGGGTAGCCGTGAAATGCGGCCTGCGCCCTGATTTGGTGGGTCTTCCCTGTGCTGATTTCCACCATCACGAGGGAACAATCCGCATTTAAGGCAAGCGGATACACGGCGGTTTCGGCTCGTAGCAACTTTGCGTCCGGGCACACACCTGTCTCCACTACAAGTGTTTTTTTTGCGGCCTTATCTCGGAACAGCGCGTCTTCCCACCGCGCAGGTTTATCGAGCCGACCGTCAAGCAGAGCGAGGTAGCGTTTACGCACCCGCCGTTCCCGGATAAGGGCGCTGAAATAGCGTGCGCCTTCAAGACTCGTTGAAAACACAATGACACCGCTGGTTGGCGTATCAAGGCGATGAAGCGGCCCGCTCTTAAACGAAAGCGAAGGCAGCAGTTTATCCGCGAGAAAAGCGCGTGTCCACGTTTCAAGGCTATCCTTGCCGTGGGTAGGAAGTCCCGCTGGTTTGTTCAGGATAAGCAGGCCGTTTCCCTGCCAAAGTATGCTTTCCAGCGTGAGCGCGACGTGCGCCGGATGCCATGTCCCTGAACTTTGTCTAGGTTTTGCCGCCAGCGCGGTTTCTGGCGGGGAAGTGTCTGGCGACACCGTAATGATCGCGCCCTCGCTGACCCGCGCCGAGGCTTCCGCTGGCTTGCCATCAAGCAGAACCCGCCGCTTTCGCAGGAGCCGGTGAATCGCTGAAAGAGGAAGACTGGGAAGCGCCTTTCTGAGTAAGCGGTCAAGTCTGCGCCCCGCGTCGTCTGGACCGGCAATCATTGTAAGCATAGGCGAATCCTAGCAAAAACGCCGCGCACAAGGAAGCCCACACGCTCTGAAACACACTTGACAAGTCAGTGTTTATATATAGATATGTTTTTATCGATTAAAAGGATAAGGGAGTATTATATGGAAAAGATCAATGTATCAATCTGCACGGGAACATCATGCTATGTGATGGGCGGGTCTGAGTTACTCTTACTTGAGGAGTACCTGACGCCGGAACAGCGGGAACTGCTTGAGCTTAAAGGGGTGTCCTGTCTTGACCTGTGCCATGACGCTAAATACGGCAAAGCGCCTTTTGTGAAGATAAACGGACAGCCGATGGAACAGGCATCGGTGCAGAGCGTGCTTGAACGGATCAACGCGCTCTTGGGTGGGGAGAGCGTGTCGTGCTAAACATCAATAACAATGCGGCGCGTTTGAAACGGGAATTGCTTATGCGAATCGCCCGCTTACAGCTTGATGGAAGGCTCGTCGATGGCGTGGCGGCAATCCCCCGCGAAGTAGCGCCAAAGGGAAGCGCGCCAGTACGCTGCTGCATCTACCACGACCGCGAGATACTGCGGATGCGGATTATCGCCCGCCTCGGCTGCGGGCTTGAGGACTACGATGACGCGAAGGAGCTTTCGGCGTATGCGGAAGAAGCTCTTAACCGCGAAAAACCTACATGGCCTATGCTTACCGTGCTTGACGAAGCCTGTAACGCCTGTATTCACACTCAATATATGGTAACAAATGCCTGCCAGGGCTGCCTTGCCCGTCCGTGCATGATGAACTGCGGAAAAAAGGCGATACATATCGAAGCCGGACGCGCCCATATTGACGGCGAAAAATGTATCAACTGCGGTATCTGTCTCCAGAACTGCCCCTACCATGCGATCATCAGGATTCCGGTACCGTGCGAAGAGGCGTGTCCGGTAGGCGCGATTTCCAAAAACGAGCAGGGCAAGGAACGCATTGATTATCACCGGTGCATCTTTTGCGGTAACTGTATGAGAGAGTGTCCCTTTGGCGCGATGATGGATAAGGGACAGTTAGTTGATGTGATAAAGCGCCTGCTCGCGGGACAAAAGGTGGTTGCCCTGTACGCGCCGGCAGTGGCGGCGCAGTTCCGCGCCGCGCCCGGGCAGCTTGAGGGCGCGCTTCTTGCCGCTGGCTTTGCGCGGGTCTGGGAGGTCGCCATTGGCGCGGACATCACAGCGGAACACGAGGCGCGGGAATTTGAGGAGCGTATGGAACGGGGCGAGAGCATGATGACCACTTCCTGCTGCCCAGCCTATGTGCGAGCCGTGCGGCGTCATGTGCCGGAACTTGCGCCCTGCATCTCTGACACCAAAACGCCCATGCACTATACGGCTGAACTCGCCAAAAACGCCGACCCTGATTGCATCACCGTGTTCATTGGTCCCTGTCTCGCCAAACGGCGCGAAGGCATGGACGATGAGCTCGTGAACTATGTGCTTTCGGTTGAGGAAATAGGCGCGTTCTTCATGGCAAAGCATATCGAGCTTACCCGCATAGCGGCGCCAAAGAAGGTGTCAGACACCATACCAACGGCGCCAGACATCATTCCCACCGCGTCAGGACGTAACTTCGCCAGATCAGGCGGCGTTGCCGAGGCGGTGCGGCTGCGGCTCAAAGAACCTGAACGCCTGAAACCGGCGCTTATCAATGGCCTGAACCGGGACGGCATGAAACAGCTTGCCCGGTACGGCAAGATCAACACCGGTTCTTTGCCCAAAACCCCGGACCTGCCAAACCTCATTGAAGTTATGGCTTGTGAAGGAGGCTGCATAGGAGGTCCGTCGGTAATCACCAATCCCAAAGTCGCGGCTGTGCAGCTTGACAAGTATGTGGCAGCGGGAGCG
>JAITFA010000118.1 GCA_031281685.1 Treponema sp.
TGGCGCCAGAGACGGAGAGACATAAAAAAGGCGCGGGAGCGATCATCTCGCGCCCGCGCCTTGTATCTATGCTGCTTAAGCGGCGTTAGCGGCTTAGCTCACCAGCTTACCAAAAGCGGCAATGCTGGCGTTGTCCCGCGCGCGCCCCAGTTCCCTGCCGTCTTTGGCAAGGAGAAGCGCGGTTGGGGTGGACAGCACATGGCGTTTCCTTGCTTCGGCAAGGCCGGCTTCGGTATCGGCATTCACCATGTCTACCGGTATGCCCAAGCGACCAGCCGCGACTTTCGCGCCGGGGCAGGCTGGACAGGCCGGGCGCACGAAAAGCAGAACACGCGAATCAGCATTCACATTCTGCGCTTCACGCGCCACAGGCGACGGCGTACAGGTGACAGACACAGGCGTTGCAGCCTGCGCGGAAACCGGCGCTTCAACAGCGGCGTCCGCGTTGTACAGCAAACGCTCGCCGTATTCTTCGCGCTTTCCCCGGTTCCAGTTCCGTACCGAGCGGTAGTACCCAACGATACGGCTGTACACTTCCGCGGGATTCCCCTCAACGGCGGCAAGCGCTTTCCGCGCCGCCTCCAGGTCTCTTTCGATGTCTATAAGACTTCTCATAACGAATCTTCCTCCAATCGTTTTGACATAACTTTTTGTATGGTATTCAGCCGCTAACTAGTATCGCAACTGAATAATCATCACTTTTTTAATTTCACCGCGTTACACGGCGGCAGCGAGAACCGCTTCGCGTTCGTGTTCTAGTTCCATGATCCGTCTTTTGAGTTCGACCTCCTTTTCGTCCTTACACTTAGGACAGGTAAAGTGTTCCCCCGCAAGGTAGCCGTGAATAGGGCATACTGAAAACGTGGGGGAGATTGTGAAGTAGGGGATGCGATAGTTATGCGCTATCGCTTTTACCAAATCCCGGCAGCTTCGCCAGTCCTCGATTGCCTCGCCCAGAAACACATGAAAGACCGTGCCGCCGGTATAGGCGGTTTGGAGCGCTTCCTGCATATCCAGCGCGTCGAAGATGTCCTCGGTCTGCATCACCGGAAGCTGGGTCGAGTTCGTGTAGTACGGCTCGTTTGTGCCGGCGGCGATGATGTCCGGGTAACGCTCCTTGTCGTGGCGGGCGAGACGGTACGAGGTGGACTCCGCCGGGGTTGCCTCAAGGTTAAAAAGCTCACCGGTTTCTTCCTGAAAGTCGGCCAGCTTGTTCCGCATAAACTTCAGTACCGAAAGCGCGAAGGTTCTTCCTTTGTCAGTGGCGATGGTAACGTTGGTCCCCATGAAGTTTCGCAGACATTCGTTCATGCCCACCAAACCTATAGTGTTAAAGTGGTTATCCAGCGTCTTGAGGTAGCGCTTGGTGTATGGGAACAGGCCGCTTTCCATGAGCCGGTTCACTGCTTTTCTTTTTACGATAAGACTCTCCTTGGCAAGCAGCATGAGGTTTTCGAGGCGCTTGAAAAAGTCAGCCTCATCTTTGGCAAGATAGCCAATGCGCGGGAGGTTGATGGTAACAACGCCCACTGAGCCGGTTAGCTCGTCAGACCCGAACAGGCCGCCGCCGCGTTTGCGTAGCTCACGCTTGTCCAATTGGAGACGGCAGTTGTGGGTGATAAGGCCGGACGCGAGGGTGAAAAGATGCGGTTCATCCTCGACCTCAAAGCAGAAGAGCTTGTTCCCCGGCTGCGGGCCGATGTTCTCTATCGCGTTTATGCGATAGTAGCGGTACTGCGCGTCTTCGGTGAAAAAATCCTCCCCATCCGCGACTTTATCTGTGTATGAAATGCAATAGACAGGCGCGTTACTCAAGCGAGTATCGCGAGTATCGACCGAAACGAATCGCGCTTTTCGCCCAAGCGAGGCGAACAGGTACAGAAGACTATCCCGTAACGCGGACGAGCTGGTGTATATACGCTTTGTTTCGTTATTCCCGCTGGCGGCACGATAGCCTTCAATGAGAGCTTCCCGAAACGCCACGGAGCTGTTGTATACAAGAGGGGTCATATCCGTATCAAGTGCCTGTTCCCCGGATACATAGCGGGAAATCACGGTATAACTACCGCTTCCAATGTGTACGAACAGCAGTTTTCCCTCGGCTCTCGTATGAGCGTGATACCCTAATGAGCGCCAGAACGCTATAAGCCGCGCCGCGTTTTCAACATTGGTGTCAGAGTCAAGCGAATAGCGTATGCCTTCATCACTTTTGCTCCCATTGCCCAGGTACAAGCCAACCGCGAAGCCAAATTCCTGACAGCCCAGGGATTCCTCCGGCTCAATATACGCCTTGCTATAGGGAAGCCACATCCCGATTGTCAAATCTTTTGCCTTCACCGTACCGCCGTCCTTTGTGGGCTGCAGGTGATGCTCGCCCATAAAGACCAGATCGCCGTTGCTCAGGGTGAGCTGGTACACGTCGGTCATGGGGGTTTGTACGGCTTTGGCTGAGACCCAGCCATTGGGTGTCCATACCTCGTACTCTAAGCCTTGCGCCTGCATTGAGTTCACAAGGTCCTGGATGCTCGCTACCCGAATATCTTTGCTGGAACGCGCCCATACTTTGGTGGTTCCCAAAAGCGGACACATTGAGCGCACGTCTTCGGGGTTGAGGTCTGAGTTGACGAAGTTCTGGAAGTACGGCGTACCATAGCGACTGGTCATCTCGAAAAGAAGACTGACATTGTCCCCGTCCCAGTTGAAGTCCGGCGTGATGTTATAGGTGGGGATCGGGTACTGAAAGCCGCGTCCGTCAGCGTCGCCTTCAATCATAAGCTCGATGAAGAGGCGGTTTACGCGATCCATCTCAGCGGCGCAGTCGCCATAGGTGAAGCCGGCTTCCTTGCCGCCGACAATGGCAGGCTTGTCGCGGAGGTCAGCAGGACAGGTCCAGTCAAGGGTGATGTTGGTGAAGGGCGCTTGACTTCCCCAGCGGCTGGGGGTGTTCACTCCAAAGACAAAGCTTTGGAGACACTGCTTTACATCCTTGTCGCTGAGCTTATCGGCTTTCACAAAGGGCGCGATGTAGGTATCAAACGAACTGAACGCCTGTGCGCCAGCCCATTAGTTCTGGAGGCAGCCCATGAAGATTACCGCCTGCTGCATAAGCGTTGACAGATGCTTTGCCGGTTTACTCGTGATCTTGTCGGCAACGCCGCCCAAGCCCTCGGCGATAAGCTGGCGCAAAGACCAACCCGCGCAGTAGCCCGAAAACATCGACAGGTCGTGGATGTGAAAGTCGGCGTTGCGGTGCGCGGCGGCGACTGCCTCAGAATAGATGTTCTTTAGCCAGTAGTTGGCTGTAATCGTGCCAGAGTTGTGGAGGATAAGTCCGCCCAGAGAGTAGTTGACGTTGGCGTTCTCATTGACCCGCCAGTCCTTCTGCCCCAAGTAGCCGTCCATCGTGGTATCAATGTCCAGATAGCCATTCATAGTGGTACTGATGTCCTGCATCAGCTTCTGGGCATCGCGCATGGCCTCATGTTTGGCGCGATAGAGGATGTACGCCTTGGCGACAGCCGTCTCCCTAGCTTCGATAAGGACGGTCTCCACTATGTCCTGTATGTCCTCGATAGCAACGGAACCTGCGATTTCGCTGATTCCGGTTCCACGCTGCTCAACCTGTACTTCCACTTGAACGGTCAAGTACTCAAGTCGCTCAAGATTCACGTCATTCTTGCCGACTGCCTCAAACGCCTTACCAATGGCGGCGCGTATCTTCTCACGGTTATACGCTTCGGTAGCACCAGAGCGTTTCACCACACTTTTTAACATAGTTCCTCCTAATCTTCTTAGATGAAGACTATTCTGACTCAAACTTTCGTATCTCGTTGACAAACTGCTCAATGTCCTCGAAATGCCGGTATACCGACGCAAAGCGAATATAGGCCACACGGTCAAGCCCGCTTAACTTTTCAAGTACGATCTCACCAATGGCGGCGCTCTCAATCTCGTGGTTTGCTTTCCCAAACATGGCTGAGGCGTCCTCAATTTCGTTTATAAGATTCTCTATCTTCAGTTGAGACACCGCCCGCTTCTCAAGCGCACGCCGAACGCCCTTTTCGATCTTGGAACGCTCAAAAGGTTCCCGCCTGCCGTCTCGCTTAATCACCATGAACTGCTTATCTTCAATGCGTTCATAGCTTGTAAAACGATGCCCACAGGCGTTACACTCCCGTCTGCGTCTTATAGCGTCACCGTTGGCCAATGTCCTAGACTCGATCACCTTGTCATCGAAACTTCCACAATGAGGACAGCGCATAATTTGCCCCCTTAAAATACTACCATATATATGGTGTCTTATTTTACATAATTCTATAATACCACACTATCTATTGTGTTGCAAGAGGGGAGAAGTCTTTTTTATGGGATTTTGGATTTTTTTATGGCGATGGTAAACCCACTGGCGAGGGGTAGGAAGAACTTACACGGAACCTACAGAGTACGCCAGCACGGAATTAGTGTTATCCTCAAACTTTGTGAACAAAGAAGTAAAGGTCGAGGAGTTCCGAACGGAGCACCGTGACCTGGGCGCGGCGGTTCTGGTAGTCGCCAGCGAGTTCACGGAAAAGCTGGCCTCGCGCACCTTCAATCGTGAAGCGACGCTCGTAGAGCAAGTATTTGAGGCGCAAAAGTATCTGGAGGTCATGACTTGAGTAGAGCTTCCGGCCCCGCTTGTCTTTCTGGGGCTGAATGAGCGGAACTTCTTTTTCCCAGTAACGGACGACATGGGTCTCAATCTGTAGGAGTCGCTTGATCTCTCCAATGGCGTAAGAGACCACAGCTAATCACGCGCTTTCCGCGAGGAGCGTACCTCAATCGAAACTGGAATGTGGGTAAAGCCGAGGTCTTTGCGAATACGGTTGCGGAGATAGGCCAGATATGGCTCGTTTATGGCTTGGGGTCGGGAGGCAAAGAACACGAACTTCACCGGATTAGCCGAGACCTGTGTTATATACCGTATCTTGAAGCGCGTAGTTGGCCCTACTGGTGGCGGGTATTCTTCCAACCAACGCGCCAAGGCTTGATTCAACGTACCGGTTTCGACACGCTTGGTCAACTGGCCATACATCCTGATAGCCATATCCATGAGCTTGTCCGCGCCAGTTCCGTCTTTGGCGCTTAACGGCAGGATAGGCGCATACTCCATCTGCCCGAATAAGAAGCGCATCCGGTCAACCACGGCGTTAAAGGTGTTTTTGACTGTAGGCATAGTATCCCACTTGTTGAGCGCCATGATGACGCCCCGGCCTTTGTCGCAAGCCAGTGCCGCGATCTTCTTGTCCTGATCTGCAAGTCCCTCCTGCGCGTCTATCAGTAAAAAGACTATGTCAGCCTCGTTAATGGCTTTTATGGCGCGGTTCACTGAATAGTATTCGATGTTTTCCGTTACCTTTGACTTGCGCCGTATGCCGGCGGTGTCCAAAATAACAAAGTTTCTTCTATTATATAAAAATGTTCCCTCCACCACATCGCGAGTGGTACCGGGAACATCGCTGACGATAGAGGCGGCTGAGGCGGTGAGCCGGTTCGACAGCGTGGACTTACCGGTGTTGGGCCTGCCTAGAATGGCGATGCGGATGGGGCGCGTCGCGTCATTGTCTGCGACAACTGCGGAGAAGTCCAGCCTCGCCACGATAGCCGCCTCAAGCTCGCCCACATGGTCACCATGCTCCGCTGAAATCATAAAGACCTTGTCAAAGCCAAGGGCCAGCAGGTTCCATGCATCTTCCTCTCGCCGTCCACCTTCAGTCTTGTTTACTGCTACCAGCAGACGGTTTTGCCAGGGACGTAGCAGCTCAATGAACTCCTCGTCTTCGGGTGTGAGGTCTCCGGCTTCCAGTATCAGCACGATGAGCGCGGCGTGTTCCAGCGTCAGAAGCGTTTTTTCCACCACAAGCGCGTCCATCTTACGGCCA
>JAITFA010000159.1 GCA_031281685.1 Treponema sp.
GTGGACACACTCTTTACCGACGAGCCGCTATTCAGCTGTCGGCAGATCTTGCTTTGATCGGTCGGCTGCTCTAGCTTAGATCGGTTGCCTGCTCTAGCTTAGATCGGTCGGCTGATCCAGCTTGGATCGGTCTCCCGATCAGGCTTAGATCGGTCTCCCGATCAGGCTTGGACACCAATATCTCTGACACCAATGTAGATGAGTCCTTCACTCACGCACAGGGTAGAGATGCCCTAACGTATGTGAGAGCGTCTCCCTCGCGTAGTGGGAGCCGCTGTCCCACCATAATGGGAAGCGTCTTTCACGTGTATATTAGAGCAGTGTAGGTGAAAGCGTCTTTCACGCATAGCTTAGATCGTCTCTAATGTGTATGGTAGAGACGATCTCAATGTGTGGGAGTTGGAAGACGCCTTTCCCTGTGTTAGGAACTTGTCGAACTCATATTCGGACTAGTACGCAAACCAATACTAGTCTAGGTTTGTAATCAAAAAAGGAGTTACCCATGAAATGGGATAAGAAAGAGATACCGCAAACGCTGGTAAAGGATATTGCCGATCGTTATGGCTGTGATTTACTTACCGCGTCAATACTCGCGCGGCGGGATATTATTACCGGCGAAGATATTCGCTATTTTCTTGAAAACGACCCGCGCCACTTGCGGAATCCCTTTGAATTACCGGACATGGCGGACGCGGTGGAACGTATTCTCGCCGCAAAAGAAGAGGGCGAAAAAGTGCTTATCTTCGGCGACCGCGACGTGGATGGAATCACAAGTACCGTGCTGCTCTATCGTTTTCTTGCTGGTCTGGGCATGAACGTAAGCTGGCGCATACCCCTTGGCGATGACCCTTACGGGCTTTCGCTAAAAGCGGTGGAGGATTTCGCCAAAGAGTACGGCACGCTCATCATCACGGTTGACTGCGGCATCTCGAATATCGCCGAAGTTGCGCGGGCGATGGAACTCTCAATCGACGTGATTATCACAGACCACCATAATCCGCAGGAACAAGTTCCCGGCGCATTTGCGATTGTGAATCCTAAGCGCGCTGATTCAGCGTACCCTTTCCGCGACCTCTGCGGTTGCGGCGTGGCTTACAAGCTGGTATCGGCGCTGCGTTTCGCGCTCAAGAGCGATGTCTACGAGCAGCGGATATGCCTGCTCAACACACGGCTGGCAAACGACGCCTATATCATCGAAGTCGCCAAACTACAGAATCTCGTGGTAATTGATACGCTTACCGAAACGCTGCTGCCTGACATGGTGCGTATCGCGGAAACGCGGTTTCCCGCGTTTCTTGAGGGACAGCAGATCATGGTATGGGATGCGCCGCTCCAGCGGAGGACTTTGGCGAAAATCTTTGGGAACGGCGTTGAAGTTCAGATGCTGGATATAGCGCCGGAGATCGGCAGGGAAATCCAGCAGGCGGCTGGTAAAAGTCTCCTGCGCGTCAAGGAACTTTCCCGCATTGCTCGGTACGTTGACCACGAGCAGACTGAGCTTGATGTGTTTATCAGCCTTTTTACTTCGTTTGTGCAAAAACGGGAACAGCATTTCACTGCCGATGACGTCGCGGACCTCCAGTTGGTGAGCTTGGGAACTATCGCCGACATCATGCCCCTGCGAGACGAAAACCGCCTCATGGTTCGAGCTGGCATTGGCGCGCTTGAAGAAAAGCCGCGTGCCGGGCTGTCTGATCTGCTTTTTAAGCTAGGTCTCGCGGGACACCACCTTGCCAGCGTTGATCTTTCATGGAAGCTCTGCCCGGCAATCAACGCCGCTGGTCGCATGGGTAGCCCGGACAAAGCCATTGCCCTCCTGCTTGAGGACGACCCTCGTCAGCGCGACGCCCTTGCCAATGAGCTTATCGCCATGAACGATACCCGCAAGAGACAGGGCGCCGACGCTTGGGTTATTGTGGAAAAACGCGCCGCTGAAACGATGTCACGCTATGACGGGATGCTGGCTCTTGCATCTGGCGAGGAAATCTTTCGCGGCATCACCGGCATCATGGCAAGCCGCCTTCTTGATCGCTTCAAGACCACGGCTATAGTGGTCTCCTTTGGCGACGGCGTGTATGTTGGTTCGGCGCGTTCACCTCGCGGGGTTGACCTTCACCCCCTGCTTGAGCAGTGCGCGGACCTTTTCATTGATTGGGGCGGACACGATTACGCCGCTGGTTTCAGTCTGGAAAAAGCCAAGTGGCCGCTGTTTCTTGAGCGTCTCAAAACCGCTATTCACGCGCTTGCCTTCACCCCCGGAGACCACGAAAAAAACGCGCTTGCGATTGACGCGGAACTCCCGCACAGCTACCTCACGCCCGATCTCCTCAAGTTAATCGATCGTTTCGAGCCTTACGGGGAAGCCAACGATACTCTTTGTTTCATGGCAAAGAGCCTGCGCGTTGTAGACATAACGCTTGTGGGCAAAGTTGAGGCAAAACACGTTAAGCTCACGCTGGACGCTGGCAAACACAAATGGCCCGCGCTTTACTGGAGCGCTGTGGACAAGGTAAGAAACGAATTTGACGTAGGCGACAAGGTTGATCTCGTTTTCACCGTTACGCGGAACTGGTTCAACGGCATAGAAACGCCGCAGATAATCGTAAGCGACTTACACCGGTCTGAAGGCGCGTAAAAAAAGGCCGTCCAGCAATCTCTGACACCGGATGTTGGTGTCAGAGACAATGGGTCTGAGCATCCGCATCTCTGACGAAGGTGTCAGAGACAATGGGAGGTGTCAGAGATAATGGGTCTGAGCATCCGCATCTCTGACGAAGGTGTCAGAGACAATGGGTCATGCGGTTTATGCTGGTAACATGGCCAACATAAACCGCAATCAGCCTTAGATATTCTCGTCCTCCATACCCTGAACCGGCGGCGATGAAACCCTTGTCTGTTCCTGCTCAGGCTGGGGCAGGGGCTTCTTAGGCGGGGCTTGGTCTGCCTCTTCAAGCAACGGCGGTGTGGATGCCTCGAATGTCGTTTCCTCAGGGGAACACTCTGGACCGACCGGGGATTCCGGTGACTCACCCTCAAGTGTCTCAAAGAGCGGTTCAGCCAGCGCTGCTGATTCTTCCAGTGGCGCTGACTCAGTGTTTACTACTGGCAATACTGATAACGCATCTATCGGCGCCCACGCGGGACCGGCGCTCGGCGGAACCGGTGGTACAACAACGACCTGTGGCACAGTAACGACCTTAGGCTCTGACACGGACGATGGTTCCATCTTGAACAGCTTGATGCCTTCGTCCGGGAACTGCTGTTTAACCGTAGCTATGGCGCGTTCTATACCCTTGAGCTCGTCTTTTTCGCACCAGACCACGATGATGAAGTTCTCCTCCGGCCATACCGCGTCGCCCATGCGTGGGCCTGATGAACCTACCCCAAAGATTGAGGGAAACTTGGTGTAATATTTGGCAACACCCTCAGCCTGAAATGCCTCTAAGATGTTCTCTTCAACCGAATGGTTTGCGATGATTTCAACACGGATCATAAACCCGCCTCCCCTTCAAGAATAATGTCGCCGCCGACAAACGGCGCTTTTGTCGTCGCTGGCTCTGCCATTTTCGCCGTTGCTACCGAAGCTGCACCGGTCTGTCGCTCCTGTGCCTGCTTGCGGGTGAGACCGGCGGCAATACGCTCGCGCCTCGCGTCCTGTTTTGCCTTCCGTTTGTCAGAACCGCGGTTCATAATAAAGTAAATCGTCGGCATAAGGAATAGCGTCATCATGGTGCCAAAGGACAGGCCGCCAAGTACCGTCTTGCCTATGGGCGCAGTCATTTCTGAGCCTTCGCCGGGGAAGAACGCCATCGGTACGAGACCGATTATCGTGGTTAGAGTGGACATGAGTATGGGGCGTAGACGGTTACCGGCAGCCTCCACGCAGGCATCATGCAGGGGATAGCCGCGCTTGCGGAGCATATTCGTATAGTCCACCAGCACAATACCGTTGTTTACAATGACGCCGACCAGCACCAGCAGCCCAACGGCGGACAGGATGTTCAGCGGCTCGTTTGAGATGAGGTAAATCGCTATAATGCCAATAAACGAGAGGGGAATCGTAAAGATAACGATGAACGGGTCTCTGAAAGACTCGAAGAGACTCGCCATAACCCCGAAGACTAGAAGAATGGCGACCGCCATAATAAGGGCGAAGCGCTGCATATACTTCATCAGCTCGGCATAATCGCCGGCGTATTCGATGATTACATCGTCTTCCGCCGGAATTGCCGCTGTTATTGCGGCTTGTACTTTGGTTTGCAGATCATTGAGCTTCACTCCGGGAAGCGCGCCAGCGGTTACGCGAATGACGCGGCTCTGGTTTTCACGTTGTATAGAGATGGGACCAGTACCTTTAGCGTATGACGCAAAGTTTGACAAAGGCACCCGGCCCGCGATCTGACTGTTTACAAAAATCTGGTCAAGATCAGGAAGCTCATCGCGGTCAGCTTCCGCCAGAATCAGCACCACATCATACTCAATGCCGTTGTCCTTATAACGGGTGGCTGTAAGGCCATCAACCGCAGCCTTAATCTCATTACCAACTGTGAAGGTGTTGAGACCTAGGGCGTAGAGCCGCTCGCGGTCAAGCTGCAGCTCAATCTGGGGCAAACCGTCGTCAAGGCTAATGTCTGGCTCGGTTACTTCCGGGAATACAGTCTTATCCCGCAGCACATTGGCAATCTGCTCGGCAATGGCTTTGCCTTTAGTCAAATCATCGACCCTGACAACGATGTCAATAGGATTACCGCCCATTGACATACTCATACCGCCGCTGGTGCCGAGGTTGAATGAAACGCCCGCGAAATCATTGAAGTGGTTGCGCAGCTTTGCCTGAATGACCTCGTCAGTGTCGATTCGCTCTTCAAAAGGAGGAAGGTTAATCTGCAAGGAGCCGGTGTTGGTAGACCCACCGCCGCCGCCGCCAAGTAGCGACATACCGCCACCGCTGCCCACCGTTACGGTGATGCGCTCATAACCCTGCACTTCCTTTTGAACAATAGCCTCAAGCTGCTTTAAGACCGCCTCGGTGTCAGACAGCGGCGAACCAACCGGCAGAGTAACTGAAACTGAAACTGAATCAGACTCCTGCGTTGGCATAAACACCAGCCCAACAGTGGGGATCATGGCGAGACTGCCAATGAACAGCAAAACAATCACCGCAATCGTAATAGCCTTGTGTCTCAGCACCCAGCTCACAGACCGTTTATACCCGCGCTCCATGCCTTTGAAGAAACCATCGAAGGCTTTATCAATACCTGCGAGAAAGACGTTGCGGAGCGGCTTTTGTTTACGAGTTACCAGCGGCAGATAATGGCTGGACAAGACCGGCACCAGCACCATAGCTACGAACAACGACATAGCCAGCGAAATGACAACGGTGAAAGCAAGGCCGAAGAAGAGTTCGCCAATCATCTCAAGCAAGCCCTGAAACATGACCAGCGGCGCAAACACGCAGATCGTTGTCAGCGTGGAACCAATGATCGCAATCAGCATCTCCTGAGTGCCAATAACCGACGCGGTTGACAGTTTCGCGCCTTTTTCACGGTAGTGATAAATATTTTCAAGAATGACGATGGAGTTATCCACGAGCATACCAACGCCGAGACAGAGGCCCGCCAGCGTCATAATGTTGAGCGTGAGTCCCGCGAAGTACATCAGCATAATCGTAATGATCACTGAAACCGGAATACTGACGCCAATGATCACCGTCGGCTTGATCGAGCGCAGGAAGATAAAGACCACGATGATGGCCAGTAGTGCGCCGGAAATGGCGGCTTCTGCCACTTGGTTAATCGAATTCTCGATCTGGTCGGTAGTGTTATAGATTTCGGTTATTTTAATGTCGCTGGGTATTTCACGGGCGATCTGCACGAGCCGTGTCCGCAGGTCTCTGGCGGTCTGCACCGAGTTCTTGCCGCTCTGCTTCTGCACCGTGATCTGAATGGCGGGAACGCCGTTCACATAGACCACGCTACTTTCATCGCGGAACCCCTCGAACACATCGGCAATGTCGCGCAGACGCACGGTTTTCGGCAGTTCCACCTGCCCATTAACCATCCCGCCGCCCTTGTACGCAATCACCGTGTCCTTGATCTGTTCCAGCGAGGTGTATTCACCCATGGTTGTCAGTATGTACGACAGGCCGTTATCAGTGATGGAACCAGCGGCAACCTGCATGTTTTGGCTGGAAATCATGGCCTGAAGCTGGGTTACGGTCAGCCCATACGCCTCAAGCCGCGTTTGCGGTATCTCCACGCGGATGATTTTCTCGCGTCCGCCCGATACTGAACCAGTAGCGACGCCGGGGGTCTGCTCAATGCGCGGCAAAATCGTGTTTTCAGACACTTCACGCAGTTCATCCGGGGTGCGGTTCGCCGACGTTACCATAAGACCCATAATGGGGATCATCGACGGGTTATACTTGATAAGCAGCGGCGATCCAGCCCCGCTCGGCAAATAACTCTTAACCATATCAATGTTATCGCGTACGGAAGCGGAGGCATCGGCGAGGTCAGTCCTATAGGCGAACTGCATGGTGATCATGCTCGTGCCTTTGGACGACGTTGACGTCAGCTTTTCGAGGTTTGACACATTTGACAGAGAGCCTTCAATCGGGCGGGTTATGCTGCGCTCGACCTCTTCAGGCCCCGCGCCCGCATAGGTGGTTAAAACCACGAGGTACGGCGGGCTGATCTCCGGCGTAAGGTCAATAGGCAGGTTTACCAGCGCGAAGCCCCCCAGACAGAGCAAGAGAACGAAGATGATAAAGATAGTAGTAGGCCGTGATACGGCTGTTTTAGCAAAACTCATTTTGGCTCCTAATTTGCCGCAGCCAGAGGCGCGACACGCTCAACCACATTGATCCGCGAGCCATCCTCAAGGAGGCTCTGTCCCCGAACCACGATTTCCTCATTTGGGGAAAGTCCACTCTGTATCTCCTGCACGCCGTCAACCAATATGCCTTTGGTAACAACCCTGCGCCGCGCCACCCTGAACGCTGGGTCAGTAGGGTCGGTGGCGACTGTGAAGACATACGTTTCGCCAAAACGCTCGATTAAGGCCGAGTAAGGTATCTTGACGATGCCGCTCTTCTGCTCTGTTACGATTCGTGTTTTGGCGAACATACCAGCTTTGAGCTTGTTATCCGCGTTATCAACGTTGATCTTGACCTCCATAGTGCGCGACGCTGGATCAAGCACGGGGCTGACCTCAGTGATACTGCCCTTAAACACCTCGCCTGGGTAGGCGTCCAGTATGATTTCACAGGGCAAGTGGGGGCTGATTTTCGAGACAAAGCGCTCGGCAACATAGACCTTGATTTCCAGTCCGCCGCCGCTGCTGGAAATGCGGGCAACAGGCATTGCCTGACTAACCGTCTGACCGAGTTGGGCATTGAGCGACACAATCGTACCAGAGACCGGCGCTTTAACCACGCCCGGAATGTAATTCATGCCCGGACGGGAAGGGTCAACCTCGACGAGCTGCGCGTCTTTGGAGACCCTGCTCCCGACAGCGGTGTAGACCCGCGTTATCTTGCCTGCCACATCGGAATAGACATCGACCGTTGAGCCAGCGACAATGTCGCCAGCAAGGGCAATATAGTCGCTGATCTGTCCCTGCACTACCGTAGTGGTGTTTACCGCGAAGACCGGCACGGCTTCAGCCACCGGCGCAACAGCTGCGCTTGCCGCCGCCTCCCGGTTACACGCGCCCAGTCCGAGCGCGACAAACAGCACAGCCGCCACGCTCATTACCCGTTTGGAGACGGCAAATAATGCCGCCATCCCACTCATCGCCCTCTTAGGAACGATTGAGATTTTATCATAAGCTCTAAGAAAAATCATTGGATACCCCCGACAGGGTCCCAAAGGGAACCCCAATGGCATATTCAAGGTCAAGAAGACCCTGTAAATAAGTGAAGTTTTGTGCCAGTACGCCAACCTTCGCCTGACTAAGCTGCTGCTCCGCGTTCTGCACCTGTAGCAAATCCTGAAAACCCGCACGGTACGCCTGCTCGGTAAGCTCATAGCTCCGCTGCGCCAATTCCACAGTCTTCTGCAAAGCCGCAATCTGGGTCTGGGCTTTTTGCAGGGAAAGCACGGTGTTATAAATCTCAAGCTCAGTTCCCCGTATCGCCTGCGCGAGGCCGATGTTGAGGCTCCGCATATTGTCATCAAGGTCTTTCACGGCTTGGCGATTGGAAGCCCAAGGAAGCAGGTTATGAAGCTGAATACCCAGCGAAATGGTGAGGGAGCCGGATTGGTTCCATGCGTCCCCATTGAACCAGTTATCTTTCCACGGGTCTTGAGTAAAGGCATTGGTAAGCCCCCAGCTTATGCTTAACGCTGGATACATTGACTGAACCTGAGCTTTTCTGGCGCTTTGCAGCAATAAAATGTTCTGCCTGATTTCCTGTATATCCGGTTTACTGTTAGACGCCTGAGCGATGAGTTCCCGCACATCAAGCGGCACAACGGAAATATCCGTTGCCAGCGGCTCAAACTCGAAACTGGTGTCATAAGCCAGGCCGAGGTTCATGGCGAACTGCGCCATAAGCAGTTTAAAGTTATTTTCCGCCTCTTCAATCGTGGGTTTAAGGTTTTCTTTGGAGACCTGCGCCTGCAAGAGACTAAGTTCCGGCGCGAGTCCAGCCTGATAATTCGCCCGCGCCGTTGCCTCCTGACGCTCGGCAGTAACGAGGCTTTCCTTCTGGAGCTTGATGTTTTCCTGCACCAGCAGCATCTGGTAGTACGACTTACGCACATCCCGCTCAAGCTGGGACACGGCTTTGTCATAGGATAGTAGCCCGCTCTCGTAATCAAGGCGCAGACGGTTCATCGCCTCGATCATGGCGATACTCAAATTCAGCGAAACCTGAATGGATGAGGCGATGTGCCATTGGGGAAGCGTTACGGAATAGGGAACCGCCGCCACACCAAAAACAGGGCTAGTCTGTAATTCTGACGGCAAGCCCGGTACAGGCACATAACTACCATTAGTGGGATCGAGGATACCGGCAGGAATCAGTGTTGTCCCTGATTGCGTGGTCGCCTTATTATCCAGAATGAGACTTCCTCCCACGGTTACCGATGGTATAAACTGGTTCCACGAGTTGTCCGACTTGCGCTTCTTGGTCTCGTTTATTATCCGCGCTGACTCAAGACTGAGATTGTTCGCTATGGCAAGCTCCACCGCCATACTTGGGGTCAGCCGCATAGCGCCAGACACCGCGTCCTGTGCAAAGGCAACAGCGCCCGCCATGATGAAGAGCAGCACTGCTGA
>JAITFA010000011.1 GCA_031281685.1 Treponema sp.
GGGCCTTTGACACCGGCAAGTTGCGAGGATCGTGAAACAGGGTTCAGCGAACTCAGGTCTAAGTCTGTGGGAACCATATCCGTTAAGTCCACGTCTGTTGAACCTAAGTTTACCGCCGCGAGGTTCGCGTTTTCCAAAGAGATGAGCTTATGAACCGCGATGAATTCAATGATTCGCTCCTTTGGCTTGTACATCGCAAAATGGTCTTCGTTGAGAATGCCTTCCGCTTTGGCTAGGTCAACGGCGTCATCGCTGTACTCGTTCCAGGGGAGTTCGGCGATCCATTCAAGGTAGCCGCGAAGCACGCCGGCTTCCGGCGAAAAGGGCTGGAGCTTTCGCAGGCGGGCAAGCTCTTTCCGCGCCTTGAGCAAGGTTTCCTCGCAGGGCGCCTTTTCCTCAATAGCCTGCTCAAGGTCGGCAAACTCATCCTCACCTTCCTCCTTACCCAACTCACGGTTTATCTCCTTGAGCTGTTCGTGCAGAATGTATTCCCGCTGGGTTTTTTCCATACGGGTTTTGACTTTACCGTTAATGTTTTTTTGGATACCGAATATCTCGTTTTCCAGTTCCAGAACTTCAAGGATCGATTCAAGACGCTCAGCGGGGTCCGCAATGCCGAGCAGTTTCACTTTTCGCTCCGCCTTAATAATGAGGGCGTGGCAGACGAGGTTGGACAGCCGCTCTATGCTTTCGGTTTTTTCCACCGCCAGAATGGTATCTGTATTGATCTTCTTGGAAAATTCCGCGTATTGGGCAAACGAATTCTGCACGGCTCGCATGAGCGCGGTTGTTTCAGGGCTGAGCGATTCGTTTGAAGTTGCCACAAGTGGCGACACGCGAACCATAAACAGCTCGTTCTGCGGCAGGGAACTGACGATGCTGGCACGGTATTCGCCCTGTAGTATGATGCGGAAGGTCGTGTCCGGCAGTTTCAGGTGCTGGACAATGCGTACCACCGTGCCAACGGAGTAGGTTTCAGGCGGCGCATTGTCGCCTAGTTTCAGGCAGGCGGCAAAGAGGCGCATGTCATGCCGGAGCGCCTCGTCAATCGCCAGCATACCAGCTTTGTAGGTGATAAACACAGGCAGAAGAGTATGAGGAAAAAGGACCAATTCCCTGAGTGGAAGCAGAGGAAACTCCTCCAGAGAAGGTTTATTAATGAAAGATTTTCCTTTCAGCGAGGAAAGGAGCTTCATGCGCTTTTCTGAATCGGGTGGATTTCAGGCAGTTCTGACTTTTCCACCACTTCCTGGGTAATGACAACCTGCTTGTTACCCTTTATCGACGGAATTTCGTACATGATATCAGTCATCAGCTTCTCGACAATGGCTCGCAGTCCCCGTGCGCCGGTTTTCTGCTTGATAGCCATGTCAGCTATGGCATTGATGGCCCCATCGGTGAACTCAAGCTGTACGTCGTCAATGGCCATGGATGCCTGATACTGCTTCAGAATGGCGTTTCGCGGCTCGGTGATGATGCGCTTGAGGTCGTCCCGCTTGAGGTCGTCAAGACCCACGGTTATGGAGAGCCGTCCGATAAACTCAGGGATCATACCGAAGTGGATGAGATCATCAGGGTGCAGGGCATCGTATAGTTCCTTGAGGTCTTTACCGCCGATTCTGTCTTTGGTATCAGCGCCAAAACCCATGGGATGCTGTACCACCCGCCGCTCAATGAATTTCTCAAGTCCAACAAAGGCTCCGCCGCAGATGAAGAGAATGTTATTGGTGTTGATGCGGATCATCTCCTGATTGGGATGTTTACGCCCACCTTGTGGCGGCACTGAGGCGACGGTTCCCTCGATAATCTTGAGGAGCGCCTGCTGGACGCCCTCGCCCGACACGTCCCGCGTGATGGAGATGTTTTCGCCCTTACGCGCAATCTTGTCGATCTCGTCAATGTAAACAATCCCGCGTTCAGCGGCGGGGATGTTGCTGCCGGCGTTCTGGATCAGCTTCAAAAGAATGTTCTCCACATCCTCACCTACATAGCCAGCTTCGGTCAGGGTTGTGGCATCCACAATGGCGAAGGGGACCTTGAGTTTTCGGGCAAGCGTTTTTGCCAGAAGCGTCTTGCCGGTTCCGGTTGGCCCGATGAGTAAGACATTTGACTTCTCGATCTCAACGTCATCAGGGTCTTTCGCGGGGTTGGCTATCCGTTTGTAGTGGTTATACACCGCCACAGACAGGGCTTTTTTCGCGTTATCCTGTCCAATGACAAAGAGATCGAGATAGCTTTTGATCTCCTTAGGGGTAGGGATGTCGCCAGAGAACTGGTTGGAAAGCTCAATGTCCCCCTCGGCAAGAATCTTGCGGCATACTTCCACACATTCATCACAGATAAACACATTGTTTGGTCCTGCGATGAGTCGGCGAGCCATATCGGCGCTTTTCCCGCAAAAAGAGCAGATACGCTCAAATTTGCTGAAACTACTGTTAAACCGTCCCATGTTTTTTCCTTATCAAGACCTTGTCCACCACGCCATACGCGACCGCATCTTCGGCGGACATGAAAAAATCCCGCTCCATATCAAGAGCGACTTGCTCAACAGACTTACCGCTATGCCGAGCGAAATACTCTATTGTAAGCTTTTTTAATCTGATGATTTCCTTTGACTGTATCCCGATGTCGCGGGCCTGTCCCTGCGCGCCACCCCAAGGCTGATGAATAAGCACACGGGACGACGGAAGCACCATGCGCTTCCCCGGAGCGCCGGCGGTCAGGATAAGCGCCCCCATGCTGGCGGCCTGTCCCAGACAGATGGTCTGCACATCACACTTCACATACTGCATGGTATCGTAGATCGCAAAACCGGCAGTAACCGAGCCACCCGGAGAATTGATGTACAGGCTGATGTCTTTCTCGGTATCCTGTCCGTCAAGGAACAGGAGTTCAGCCACCACCAAATCAGCGGTAAGGTCATTGATCTCCCCGTCAAGAAAGACGATCCGATCCTTTAACAGGCGGGAGTATATGTCATACGACCGTTCCCCCATACCGGTTTGTTCCACCACAATAGGAACAAGGCTGTTCATTTGTTCGTTCATAGCTTTGCTTTACCTATTAGCGTCACTGGAAAATTCCTGATAAGTCTGCGGAGCGCCTATGTTCACACGGTTTTCCGCCAACAGAATGTCAAAGAGCTTCCGCTCTTTGATGTTGTCCTTGATCACTTCTTTCATCTCATCCTTTGCGTAGTAACCCTTGATCTCCTCAAGGGAAACCTTTTCTTCTTCCGCGAGGTGTTGGAGAAACGCTTCCAGTTCCTCGTCGGATACTCCCAGCCTGAGTTCGTTGATGAGGGCCTCTACAATGAGGCGCGAGTGAAGTGCGCGTATGGCATTGGGACGCAGCGCCTCCATAAGTTCCTCGTGCGGTTTGTCCAGCGAAACATTCATGTTACGGGCAATGTTGCGCCACTGGGATTCAAGCTGGAAGCGGATCATGGATTCCGGGAGGTCCACCGGCGTTGTTTCCATAATTTTCTCAAGCAGCCTGTTGATCTTGGCATTTTTGAGACGCGCCTCAAGCTCTTTCTCAAGCCGGTTACGGATGCTTTTCTTGAGATCGTCAAGCGTTTTATACTTTTCATCAACATCCTGCGCGAACTCATCATCCAGCTCAGGAAGTATTTTCTCTTTAAGAGCGGTAATGCTCACGCGCAGCTTCCTGGTTTTACCCGCGAGGTCTGCGTCTTCAAAGTCCGCCGGATAGGTCTTCTCGAACTCCTTAAACTCGCCTTTCTTCATGCCAATGATTTCATCATCGAACTTGAACACGTTCCGCCCAGTACCAATCGTAAAGACAAAGTCTTGCCGCTCAGAGCCGGGGATAAGCTCGCCATTCTCGGAAAGTTCACTGTAATTCACCGTTACCACGTCATTTAGAGAGGCGGGCGTCTCATCTTCGCGGTCCCGCACCACAGAGTTCCGATCTCGAAGGGTTTCCAGCTCATAGGCAATATCTTCATCGCTGATACGCACATCGGGAATCTCGACTTCAATGCCCTTCCATTGCCCCAAAGTAACCGTAGGAAGTACGTCGTACAACAGGGAGTACACGAGGTCAGCGCCGAGGTTCAGAACCGGTTTTCCCTCTATCTTCGGAGTAGAATACGGCAGGGGGCGCTCCTTGAGAGGAAAGCTTTCGTCGTCAAGGACCGAAGAGGCAGAACGATCAATGATACGTCCCAGCACGTCTTCCTTGAGCGCGTCTCCCAGTTTACGTTCCAGCACCTCCTTAGGCACTTTGCCCTTGCGGAAGCCGGGTATATGCACGGTTTTACCATAATCTGCCAGGGTTTCATCATATAGGGAAAGTACATCGTCCTTTCCCACAGTGATAGTTAACTTCAGAGCGGAATGTTCAAGCGGGCTTGTTTCTTTGGATACAGTCACTATTGTTCCTCTTTATCGTAAGATTTATACGAGTTATCAACTCTTTTTTATAATGTAAGCACGTTACCTTTTATAGCAAAGACACATCCCAGAGTTTTCTTTACAAGTTAAATAAAAAATACCAGTTTCATCTTGCTTAGTCAATGGCATGGTGTCAGAGGCCAGAGACTAACCAAATGAACAGAGCTACTATCTGTAGCTACCCACACCCAACCCAACGGTAACTACTTTTAACGCGCCTGTAACTACATCCACCTCAAATGTAGTTACATCTGTCTTAGATGTAGTTACACCAGCCGCACATGTAGCTACATCCGCCGCACATGTAGTTACACCAGCCGCACATGTAGTTACATTCGCTTTGCCTGTAGCTACATCCAACCTAATTGTTAGCTTGCTTCCCGAATAGGTTAGTCAAAACCAGTACAAAACCCATGCTGGTAACCATCGGGTTGTAGCGCGGGGCTGCCAAAGCGAAACATATCTACGAGTGTCTGCGATACATTATTGAGCATATATAATCTTCACGTCCCTGTTATTCACATTTTTGTCTGGCAAGTTTACGCTTCTGCTCCTCTGGGATGTCAAGTCCGAGGGTGCCGCCGGGGTTCATGATGTTGTCAGGGTCAAAGTGCTTTTTGAGCGCCTTGTACACGGCAAACTCATTCTCTCCGATGCTGTGTTCAAGCCAGGGACCGAACATTTTGCCGATGCCGTGGTGGTGGCTCATGGCTGCGCCTGATTTTTGAATCGCGTCGAGAATACCCGCGTGAAAGGCGCGGAATTCTTCCGGGTCGTGCATAAGAGCGATAAAAATCCAGTAGAGGTTTGTTCCCTGCGGGTAGACGTGGCTCATGTGGGTCATGCAGATCGTGTTGGGCCGCGCCTTGACATAGGCGCGTACATCGCGGTGAACCTGACTCATGTTGCTCCAGTTCACGCTACATTCCATCGTGTCCATCACCAGACCAAAGTCCTGCATGGTGTCGCGCAGGTACGGGTCGCTGAAACGCCCTTTTTCCCAGCCGCGTGTTATTGCGCCGGAAAGCCAGATGCCGCCGTACTTGCGCGCCACGCGATGAACGTTCTTCGCGCAGTTTTTGGAAAAGCCCTTTTCGCCGTTGGTAAAACCGAGAAACAGGCACATTTCATTTACCTTGAATCCTTTAACGTCAAAAAGCAGATGCAGGGGACTTTCAACTACGCCGTATGTATACAGCATGATGCTGGTCTCTTCGGGGTCTGAGAGACGGAACACCGATGGGTAGCCTGCCTCACTCTGCATAATTTCTCGCGCCGCTTTTTGGCCGGTTTCCCAGTCCTTGAACATATATGAAAAACGTTTGATCGTCTCCGGTGTATGGCGGAAGATTTTGAGGGTTACGTGAGTGAGAACGCCGAAAGTTCCCTCGCTTCCCATCATGATTTGATTCATATCGGGACCTGTGGCTTTGCGGGGATAGCGATCAGTGGAAATGTTTCCCACCGGAGTAGCGTAATCCTGCCCAATCACGATGTCCTGAATACAGCCGTAGTAGGAAGAGTTCTGCCCCGCGCCGTGGGTTACGGTCCAGCCGCCGACAGAGGAATGTTCCCAGCTTTGGGGGAAATGACCGGAGGTGTAGGCGCGTCTCGCGCCGAACAGCTTTTGCGCGTTATTCAGGGTTTCTTCGAGTTTCGGTCCGCTCATGCCAGCCTCAACAGTGATGGTCTGATCAATCTCGTTGAAGCGTACCACCTTGTTAAAACGCAGCCGCATATCAAGGGAAAGACCGCCTTTGACGCACTCCACGCCTCGCGTAACCGATGAGCCGCCGCCGTACACATAGAGGGGGATTTTTTCCGCGGCGCAGAACGCGACGATCCGTTCAATCTGCTCTTTGGTATCAGGATAGATAACCGCGTCCGGCACATGTTCTACAATCTTATTCCTAAGACGCATGAGGTCGAACATGGTTTTGCCATAAGCAACAGAAAGACGCGCATAGCCGTCAGTGCGCACAAATTCCGCGCCAACGATGCTCTTAACATATTCAATCTGCGCAACGCTTAGGCTGATGGCTTTGTCGAATTTGACCTCGTCAAGGCCCAAGTTTTCGCTATATTCCCTGAATACATCATCGCTGAGGCCAAACTGATTTTTCATCAATTTGTACAGCGCCTCTTTTGGCGCCTTAATTTGTTCAGGAACTCCCCACTTGAAGATGGAGCGCCAGGAATTCTTCGGAACTGCTCCTTGATACCATTTTGGTTCAAAATCCTTGTAATGGTGCGCCATACTTACCTCCTACTCTCCGTCTATTGTAGTATATGAGCTAGTGACTGTCTACCTTAAGCGGTATCCGGCTTTGTTGGCGAGTATATGAAGCGCCCTGAAAAAGCCACAGTCTGCGCGGCGATGTGGGATAAGGCAAAGCAGCGCTTTTTTATGGGATCGCGTATGTTTTTACAAACCGCGCAATGTTTCGTAATGGTCTCCCGTGTAGCTGTGAGCCGTTTCCTTGTATTCGGGGGAATGTTTAACTTATTTGGGCTTCCGTTTGACTTGTTCGGGTTCCCGTTTAGTTTAATCGGGTTCCCGTTTAACTTGTTTGGGCAGTTTCCCGGAACTTTGTGAGATGAGCCGCGAACAAGGTTGCTTGGGTCCGGCGCAAAGGCGGAGGCGGTTTATTGTATAATAGTTGGGTTTAGCTTGAAGGACAGGAATACAAAAAGATATATCGCTATGCGACTGTTACTGCTCCTCCAGACAAAACGATAGCAAGCCAGATAAACGCCTATTTGGTTGACGCGCCGATGATTTTCATTAAGAAAAGACTAAAGCCTATTTGCGCTGCTTCACCTATGCTGTTGGGCAGCGTACCAAATGACGATGGGAATTTCTTTCTGACGGAAACTGAACGAAAGGAGATTATCGCAAAAGATAAATCTTTATTAAAGTTAATCCGCCCGTTTCTGGGAGCGTATGAATATATACATAATATACGGCGTTACTGTTTTTGGCTGGACGGCGTTTCGCCCGATAAATACGCACATTCAAAAGAAGTCCATGAACGCATAAAAAATCATGGATTTCCGGTCAAAGAGTAAACAGAATACCACTGTAAAATACGCCAATATGCCTGGTATATTTACTGAAATACGCCAGCCACAGAGTAATTATATTTTGATTCCGCGTCATTCTTCCGAAAACCGTACATATATTCCTACGAGACCAAAAGGCGGGGGAAGGGGCGGAAGCACTAAGGTCTATTATAGAACGCTACGAAGGCGCCGTGCGCCATAGCCCACGACTCATCCGCTAAGGCGCGACAGTCGCGGAACATAGCGCCCAAATACAAAACATTCGCGCCTAAGCCGCGTGTCTCACCCCTTAGCAAGGGCAGGCGCGGGCGTAACGCCGCGATCAACAAAGAGGCTGCTAACATGCGCTGGTGTGTCTGACACCCAGCGTATGCACGGCGGGCGCGTATCAGCCGCGCCACACACTTCACGCCCCACAGCCAGAATATAGCGGCCAGCCGCGCTGTCGGCGCACTCGTAGAGGAAGTACGCCAAGCCATGCACGATGCCACTAGCTGGCAACAAGCCGTCAAACGCGAAGCAGGGAACGTCCTTTATATTAAACACCGAGCCGCCGGGCGATCCACGCGCCTTGAGGAAACATTCCTTCAACGTCCATACTTTGCAGAACCGCGTATCTTGTTCCGCGTTGTCTGCGGCGGCGGCGATATAACGCTGTTCCTGCTCGCCAAAAAAACGGGACGCGATGGTTTTATGAAAGCGGCTTGAGTATATAAACTGAATATCACAGCCAGTATGAAACGCGCAGCTTAGTCCGCCAGTGGATACATGAGAGACTGCGACCATTGAGCGTGAGTGCGATATGCTGAAATCCGCGTGGCGGTCAGCGAAATAGGGTCTGCCGGACAGCTCTATCTGGATCGCGGCGGGGGGAACGCGGTCGTCAAGCTGGAAAAGGACGCGCCGTCCCTCATCGTGAAGCGCAGCGGGAGACGGCGTTTTGCCCGCCGCGCTTCCGGCTGATAAACAGGATAGGCCAACTAAAAACGTAGCGTCCATTAGCTGAAATACGCTACGCCAGCCTCAAAGAGACGCTGGCGTTTATTGCCAGGTATGTTTATATGAACATAGTCGCCGGCGCGCTCGGAATGTGCCATCTTGCCAAGTATGCGCCCGTCCGGGCTGCAGAGGCCCTCAATGGCAAAGGCGGAACCGTTGGGATTATCCGGCTCGGTGAGCGTGGGTTTGCCGCTGGCGTCCGCGTAACAAAAGGGGACCTGCCCGGCTTTGAACAAGGCTTCGGCCTGTTCGGGTCTGATGACAAGGCGGCCTTCGCCGTGGCTCACCGGCACAACGTGAAGCGCGTTGGTCTCTTCAAACGCAAGCCACGGGGAGGTGTCAGACATAACCGTAGTGCGAACTATGCGGGAAACGTGCCTGCCAATAGTGTTGAACGTGAGGGTCGGCGCGTTGTCGTCCGCCTGCCGGTACTCGCCATAGGGTACAAGCCCAAGTTTGATGAGAGCTTGGAACCCGTTGCAGATGCCGAGTATGAGGCCGTCGCGCTGCTCAAGCAGCGCCGTGACCGCGTCGGCAACGCGGGGTGCGCGGAATACGTTGGCAATAAACTTGCCAGAGCCGTCTGGTTCATCACCCGCGCTGAAACCGCCGGAAAGGGCAATGATCTGCGCCTCGTCAATAGCAGCGGCAAGTTCCTCAATGGACTGGGTAATGGCTTCTGGGCTGCGGTTTCTGAAAATGACAAACCGCGTGCGTCCGCCAGCTTTGTGGAAGGCGCGTTCCATGTCCCACTCGCAGTTTGTGCCGGGAAATATCGGCAACACTACAAGCGGCGCGGCGCTTTGCGGGTAGCGGCTTTTGTGGACTTTGGTCTTTCGTGTGCGGGGCAATGCTGGTAATGGAACGGGATCGCCCTGTTGAGCCACTTGCGGGTATACGGCGGCAAGTGGCGTTTCGTACAAGCGTCGCAATGACGACAGGCTTAAAGCCCCCAATCGGCTGGTGTTGTTGGTATGCCCCACCATAGCCCACGCGCCAGCAGTGGCGAGAATGGCGTATATTTCGTTATGGTTAGCAGAATTAGTTTCGATTTCAAGCAGAACCGAGCCTTGATGCCTGGTCCCATCGATAAGGGTAAACGTATTAGGGGCAGTATCAACGCCTGTCATGTTACCAAAGCCCATGAGCGCAAGGGTGGCGAGTATTCCGCCAGCCCCTACAGGATACGCGGCGCGAAGCGCACCCGTGTTACCCAGCGCAAACAGCGCGTTCATGTTTGCCTTGAACACATCCCATTCACACGCACAGGTCTGGTATAACAAAATCACCAGATTCCCCGCCGCGCCGCTCAACGCGCCGGAACGCACCCTCTCAAGCGGCGCAGTTCCAGCGGCAAAGGCCACGAGGCTTGGCGGCACAGTGATTTCACCAGCTTCCGTTGTTGAGTAAGTACCAGACATTGAATCCTTGCCGCCAATAGCCGGAACCCCAAGAGTGAGCTGCGCCTCAAGCGCACCCAGTAAGGCTGCGGCTGGCTTGCCCCATGTATCGGGATTTTCAGGCCGCGCAAAGTATTCTTGCAGGGAAAGCCGCGCTGTCCATGGGTTACCACCGAGGCAGGCAAACTTGGCAAGCGCCTCCCGAATCGCGCCTTTCGCGCCGGTATATGGGTCGGCGGCCATAAGGTCAGGGTCATAGCCAAAGCACATAAGGCTGGCGGTACGGCTTTCTTTATCCAGCGAGGGCAAGAGCGCGGCCATCCCACATTCTGGTGTGCCTTGAAACGCGCCGCCGTATGGGAACAAAACCGAAGCAACCCCAATGGAACCGTCAAAGCGTTCCTGCAAACCCCGTCTACTTGCTGAGCGCAGGGATTGTAGTTCCTCTTCAAGCGGAAGCGTGGGAAGCGGAACAGGAGCTTGCGAGTGAAGACGAGCAGTGGCGGAACGGGGCGCACCTGCTGAATTCAAAAAGTCGCGGGAAAGCTCAACAATAGTTTTCCCCTGAAAGCTCATTCGCAGAAGCGCTGTG
>JAITFA010000014.1 GCA_031281685.1 Treponema sp.
CTGAATAGTTATAAAACTTCAAAACTGAAAATATTCCACCTTTTAGAAATTTTTCTACCTATCGGATTTGGAACATGGCTCATATACTCTCACCATGAACATGCATATAAAAACACATAAGAATTTCCTAAAGCGGCTAGGGGAAGAAAAAGATTTGCAGATCATGGCGTGGCTTGGCATTGCGTGGATGCTCGTCTTCAACTACGCGCCTATGTACGGACTTCTGGTCGGGTTCAAAAAGAACTACCGGATCACCGATTCCCTGTTCAGTTTCAAATTCCTCGGTTCTCCCGCGGCGGACAATTTCGGGTTTCAACACTTCATCGCGTTCTTCAATGATCCCGAATTCTCCGACATCATGCTCAATACGCTGGGGATCAGTGTACTGAAACTGCTTATCGGGTTCCCTCTACCCATCTTGTTCGCCCTGTTTTTGAATGAGCTTAAACAGGCGCGGTTCAAGCGCGTGGTGCAGACCATTTCTTACCTTCCGCACTTCCTCTCATGGGTCGTGCTGGGCGGCATCCTCACCACATGGCTGTCGGATTCCGGCTTCATCAACGAGATTCTGGTTTCCGCAGGCATTTTGAAAGAAGGCGTTACCTTCCTCGCCTATCCACAATACTTCTGGGGCATCGTGGTTATATCCGACGTGTGGAAGGAACTCGGCTGGTCCGCGATCATTTATTTGGCGGCAATAGCCGGCATTGATCAGGACATTTACGAGGCAGCGGAAATCGACGGCGCGGGAAGACTCAGGCGGATGTGGTCTATCACCCTGCCGTGCATCAAGGGAACCGTTACCGTGCTTTTTATTCTCGCCATAGGCGGATTGCTCAACTCCAACTTTGATCAGATATTCGTGCTGTGGAACACCCTCAACGCGCCCCGTTCAACCGTGATTGACATTTACACCTACAACGTGGCTATGCGGAGCATGAGGTTTTCCTACGCCACTGCCATCGGCCTTTTCAAATCCGTGATCGCCTTTGCTCTGCTTTTCATAGCGAACAAGGTAACAAAGAAAATCAACGACGTATCGTTGTTTTAGGAGTTCAGTATGATGTTATCCACTACAACCAGCCCAACACGCAAGCCGAAACAACAGCTCGGCGACTATGTCCGGCGCAATATCGGAGACTGGATCATTGTCTTTTTGATGCTTGTCTTGTGTTTTATCACCCTCTACCCAATATGGTATACGCTTATCCTTTCTTTTAACGACTCGCAGGACACCATGATGGGCGGCATCTACTGGCTGCCCAGAAAATTCACCCTCGAAAGTTACCGCACCGTCTTTATAGACCGCGCTATCCTCAAAGCCTTCAACGTTACGATATGGCGCACCGGCATCGGTACGGTAACAAGCGTCTTTTTTACCGCTATGGTGGCGTATGCGTTCTCCAAAAAGCACATCATGGGACGGAAGTTCTATCTCATTCTGGGGACTATCACCATGTTCTTTGGCGGCGGACTCATCCCGTACTTTATCATGCTGCGGAGCATCGGATTGTACGATACGTTTTTGGTGTACATCATTCCGGCGCTGTTTAACTTTTACAACCTCATTATCTTTATGTCGTTCTTTAGAGAAATCCCCGCCGCGCTCGAAGAATCCGCCAAGATTGAAGGCGCAAACGATTTCCTTATCTTCATCAAGCTCATCCTGCCGGTTTCAGCTCCCGTGCTTGCCACCATCGCGCTTTTTAACGGCGTGTACCACTGGAACGACTACTTTGCCGGGGTTATGTACATTTCCAACCCGGACTTGCAGCCCATACAGACCTTCTTGTACCGGATCATTGCCAGCGTTTCCATGACCAAATCCATAGTCGGTATGCCCGTGAGCGCGTCGGCTCAACAGGTAAGCTCTCAATCCGTGAAACTCGCCACTATGGTGACGACAACCGCGCCCATTATCTGCATCTACCCGTTCTTGCAGCGGTATTTCGTGAAGGGAATCATGATCGGCTCGATCAAGGGCTAAAGGCTGTCCTTACGGACGGCTATAAAAAAAGGCTAAAAGCGGTCCTTATGGACAGCTATAAAATAGTAAGGAGAGAGAAGTATGAAAAAATTACTCGTGTTGGTTGTAGGGATTGCAATGTTGAGTCCCGCGCTTTTTGCGTCAGGAGGGAGCCAAGGCTCCGCTCAAGGAACGGCTTCATCAGCCGTAGCGGGAACGGCGGATTCCCCGGGGTGGAAACTGAACGCCTCAAAGCCGGTTAAGTTCCAGTGGTACATCAACTTCAGTTGGTTTTCACGGCAATGGGGACAGTCTAAGGTGTCCAAGTACATCACCCAAAAAACCGGCGTTGACGTTGAGTTCATCGTGCCGGCGGGCAACGAGGCTGAACGGCTCAACGCCATGATCGCGGGCAACACCCTGCCCGATCTCATTACCCTGGGCTGGTGGGAAGGTCAGGTTGGTCTGATGATCGACGCCGGTCTGGTCGAACCGCTGAACGTACTTGCCGAACAGTACGATCCGTACTTTTTCAAGGTGGCGGATAAAAACAAACTCGGCTGGTACACCCGCAACGACGGCAATGTATACGGGTATCCAAACGCATCGTATACGTCCGCTGACTACGAGAAGTACAAGGGGAAACTGACTGCCAACGAGACCTTCCTTGTCCGCAAGGATATGTGGGAAGCCTTAGGCAAACCCGATATGAGTACGCCGGAAGGCTTTCTCGCCGCGCTTCGGGCGGCTAAAGAAAAATTCCCCACTATCAACGGGCAGTCGATTATCCCGCTCTCGTTTCAGGAATTCGGCGACACCGGCAACACCGCGCTTCAAGCCTATCTTCTCCATTTCCTGAACATAAAGCCGGAGAAAAACGGCAAGTACGAATCGTTTGATCTTGGGCTCGACGATCCCGAATACGTCCGCTGGCTTAAAACATTCCGTCAGGCAGCTCAGGAAGGGCTTATACCTATGGATGTTTTTGTTGACAAGCGCTCTCAGATCGAGGAAAAAGCGGCTCAGGGACGGTATTTCTGCATGATGTACCAGAACTGGGATATGCAGGCGCCGCAGAACGCCCTGTATGCCCGCGACCCCAACATGATCTACATCGCAATCGACGGTCCCAAAAACACCCGCAGCGATCCTCCCGCGCTTGCGGGCGGCGGCATCTCCGGCTGGACCATCACCCTGATCTCCAAGAATTGCAAGGACAAAGCCCGCGCCATTCAGTTCCTGTCATACCTCATAAGCGAAGAGGGACAGATGGACACGTTCTTCGGCATATCGGGCGACACCTACACCGTTGTTAATGGCGTTCCCACCTTCACCCCGGCGGTAAAGGAGGTGAACCTCACCGACAAGAACAAGCAGGAAATCGAAATCGGCGTTGACTACACCTACTGGATGCTTATGGACACGGCGTGGCAAGGGCAGTGGCCCGTGGAATACGCTCCCTCTCTGGGACAGCCGCAGCTTTGGACGCGCCCATACGTTACGTCATACGCCCAATACGACAATCTGGAAATGCAGCCCGGTTCAGACGCCGCTTTGATCTTTGACGAAATCCAGCGCCGCTGGGGACGGGACTTGCCCCGCCTCATCCTTGCGAAAACCGAAGCGGAATTCGACTCAATCTGGAATGATTTCCAGAAGTTCAAGACGGATCGGGGTTACGCGAAACTTCAGGAAGAGCAGACCAAGCTGCTTGTCGCAAACAAGCGTAAACTAGGAATACAGTAAACGCGAACTGCGCCGCTCACTCCCTGACGGCGCTCCAATGAATGAAAGCCGCTCCCTTACTAGGAGCGGCTTTTTCATTT
>JAITFA010000106.1 GCA_031281685.1 Treponema sp.
TCCAGGGAAAAAGCGCCAGTCTTTGCGTAAAACCTACTTCCGGCCAACTGAGCGAGATAATAGAGAAAGCGACTAATCCGCCTATGGCGAGTATAGGTACGAGTAGAGCCATGGGGAAACCCTGTCGGGGAAGCGGCGCGGGCTTGATGTCAGAATGGATCGCCCGCGTATTTGCTGGCGAGACAAAACTCGGTGTATATGTATGGGATACTACTCTGCTTGAGCTGTTTCTTTTATATCGATCCGGCGAAATCGGGTTTTGCTTGATCTGTTGTATCAACGGATTCGTGTTAGAACCAATAGGTAAATCATAACGCTGAAGCGCATACACAGGGGGGCGCTCGGAGCGTTCCTTAAGTGGCTGTTCCCCAATGGGCGGGGTTACATATCTGTGCCTCTTAACTTGTTGTTGGGTCAATAATTCTCGCGTCATGGGTACTTTATCGACATAAAAAAAGGGAATGATTATACTAGACTTAGGAACTAGTCCACGATGAAAAACACTGTTACGGAGCGAGGAACTGGTCGGGCGATTCTGGCTGCATTCTCTATAGCATTGATGATAAAGCTATTCATCTTTGACTTCGTGATCACGGAGGGACAATCCATGTTGCCGGCCATACAGCCGGGTACGGTTCTCATGGTTGACCGGCGCTACTATGGTCTGCGCTTTCCCTGGTCGGAGCGCTATCTTTTTTTCTGGGCTATGCCAAAGAAGGGCGATGTGGTCATTTTTTACACGCCTATGGGGGACATAGCGGTGAAGCGTTGCGCCGGTATCACGGCAGGCGATAAATTCATCGCGCTGGGGGACAATAGTCTGCAATCATACGACTCCCGTTCTTACGGTCCTATTCCGATACACAATATAATAGGAAAAGTTTTAGGGAATTGAGGGAACAAGGAAATGCCTACCAAAGAATCAAAAGAGTTTATCATTGAGCCTTGGCGGGTGAGCGCCTTTTTGGGCTTATTCATCCTGCTCGCGGCGCTTGTTCTGTTTCGCTATGGTGGGCTCATGCTTGATCCAAACAACAAGGAAGCTGAGGTTCCAGAGCGAAGCAACGCTGAACGCGGCGCTATTCTCGACCGAAACGGCCACATTCTGGCCCTATCTACCCGTCGGGGCAATGTTACGGTATGGCGGCCTGAGATCAGCGATCTCACGGTCTTCAGTCAGACGCTCTCCCCAATCTTGGAGATACCGGCTGAGGAAATCCGGCGCCGAATCACTAACTCCTCCTCAGACTTTATCTATCTCAAGAGGCGGGTTGACCATGAGGTTATACAGCAAATTGAGGAACTCCAGAAAATACCGCTCAAAGGAGTTAGCATTGAGTCGGCCCCGGGGCGGGTCTATCCTGAGAAAACGCTGGCAAGCCAGATTCTGGGCCTTGTGGGAGATGAGGGTATGGGTCTTGAAGGGATTGAGTTCGCCTTTGAGAATGACCTTAGCGCACGGGGAAACCTCAATGGGAACCAAGTTATCCTGACCATAGATGTCAACATCCAATACAAGCTTGAGGAGATAGCGCGGGCTGCCCTGGTCGAGAATAACGCCGAGTCAGTTATGCTTATGGCAATGGACCCGCGTACTGGCGATCTTCTGGGCGCGGCCTCCCTGCCCGACTTTGATCCTAACGACATCCGATCAGCCAGCGAGAATGTTCTGACCTATCGTCCGGCGATCTGGTCGTATGAGCCGGGTTCGGTGTTCAAGGTTTTCTCCATCGCTGCGCTTCTTGACTCCGACTCTATCATGGGTAACACGACCTTTGTCTGCAATGGACGCTACGAACACGTTACCAAACTGGGGGAACGGGTGGTGATCAACTGTTTGGGCGTTCATGGTAGGGTAAGCGCCAAAGAAATTCTAGCCTACTCCTGTAACGCTGGTGTTGCCTATGCATCCGACCGGATTGAAATCGATCCGTTTTATCAGACCTTACGAAACTTGGGTTTTGGCAGCAAAATCGGCGCGGGTAATCCCGGTGAAACCGCCGGCGTGCTTGCGATTCCGCGTCAGTGGTCAGCGCGTTCCAAGCCGACTATTGCCATGGGTCAGGAAATTGCGGTATCCGCGCTCCAGATATTGCAGGCCGCCACTGCCGTAGCCAACGACGGACTCCTCGTACAGCCTCGGGTAGTGTCCATGATCCGGTCAGAGGATGGCCAGACCGAACGAGTCTTTGAGACCAGCGCTCCGAGAAAAGTCCTCAAACCCGAAACCGCTCGGGCGATTCGCTCCTATATGGCCGACGTTACATCGGCGGAAAGTGGCATTGCCTGGCGCGCTACTATGGCAGACCTTTCCATGTCTGTGAAAACTGGCACGGCGCAGATGATCGATCCGCTCACCAACACCTATTCCGAAACCGATTATATTGCTAGTTGTATTGCTATGCTCCCGGCAGACTCCCCTTCCCTGATTCTGTACATGGTTATCGTGAAGCCACAGAGCGGTTCTTATTATGGAAGCAGAATCGCGGCACCCCGCATCAGGGAAGCTGCTGAAGCGCTGGTTGATTACCTTGGAATCCCCCGCGGAAAAAATCAGCAGATCGATCACTCTGGCACGATCCTCCTTGAAAATACTGCCACGCCGGTCATTGACGGTGTGGTTCCTGATTTCACCGGCTATTCCAAGCGCGACCTCATGCTGCTTCTGCTCCGCGATGACCTGCATATCGAACTAAAGGGTGATGGCTGGGTTCGTTACCAGAATCCGCCTGCCGGAACCCCAATCACGTCTGACACTATCATCACGCTGGAACTGGAATAGCCGATAGCCAATTCATTGGGAATATGATATAGAAGAATCACTAAAGCAAGTATTGGTATGAGTGTCCTTACAGAAAGATAAAAGGAGAAAAACATGGCAAAGATGAGTGATTCTGAAAAATACAAGGGAAACCCCTTGAGTTCAAGTGAAGAAAAGATAAAAGCGCTGGAGGCCGCCCGTCTCCAGATTGAGAAGCAGTTTGGTTCTGGCTCAATTATGAAGCTGGGTGATCATACCAACGCGACTGGTATTGAGGTTATTCCATCCGGTTCCATACTGCTGGATGAGGCCCTGGGCATTGGCGGCTATCCGCGTGGGCGCATCATTGAAATCTACGGGCCAGAGTCTTCGGGTAAGACAACGCTGGCGCTCCACGCCATTGCTGAGGCGCAGAAACTGGGGGGTATTGCCGCATTTGTGGATGCGGAACACGCCTTGGACCCGGTTTATGCAAAAAACCTCGGTGTCAATATTGAGGAGTTGTGGATTTCCCAGCCGGACAACGGCGAGCAGGCGCTTGAGATCACAGAAAGCCTGGTTCGTTCTGGCGCGGTGGACGTGATCGTGGTGGACTCAGTGGCGGCTTTAACTCCACGTGCGGAGATTGATGGTGACATGGGTGACGCTCAGATGGGGCTTCAGGCACGGCTGATGAGTCAGGCCATGCGGAAACTGACCGCCATCATCGGCAAATCCCACGCTATCCTCATTTTCATCAACCAGATTCGCATGAAGATCGGGGTTATGTTTGGGAACCCAGAAACTACCACTGGCGGTAACGCACTCAAGTTCTACGCTTCGATACGGCTTGAGGTGCGCAAGGTTGAGACCATTGAGAAAGGGGACTCTGATGCTATTGGAAACCGTGTACGGGTCAAGGTCTTGAAGAACAAAGTCGCCCCGCCGTTCAGACGCGCCGAGCTTGAAATTATGTTCGGTAAAGGCGTTTCCTCAGCAGCAAGTATCCTTGACGCAGCGGTCAAGTATGAGATCATCGACAAGAAAGGCGCGTGGTATGCCTATGGAGAGGAAAAGGTCGGACAGGGACGGGACAACGCCAGAATCTATCTTGAGGAACACCCTGAGTTTACCAAAGAGATAGAAGCTAAAGTACGCAAAATTATGTTCCCGGATAAGGATGCGCCTGTTGCTTCTCAAGAAGCAACAACAGCCAACGCTACGAGTGCGCCTAACACGGACACAAGCGACGTAAGTGAACCGTCCGTGAAGCGCGGCGTGGGTCGCCCGCGCAAGGCATCTGAGCAGACGCCCGCCATGGCGGCGCTCGAAGACGAATAGTAGCAAGCGCCCTCAAACGGGGGCGCTTTTTAGATCACCAAGTCACCTGATAGTCTAAGGCGCGTTCAAGCACAAGCAGATCAAGAAGCGGGATGTCGAATTCAGCGCGATTATCGGCGGCCACGCCTCCTTTGATGGC
>JAITFA010000187.1 GCA_031281685.1 Treponema sp.
TCATATAGTCTTTGAGCGCCCTGAGTGGTGTCAAGCTGACCAAAATACACGCTCTGGTAAATAAGAAACTCCTGACTGACCATCTCTGCGTCATTGGGGAAATGGTCGGATTCAGGGGAGAGGAAATCACCAATGGCGGACGCCAGTGCGAGAATTTTGGCGTCGGTCGGGCTGGCTTCAACGCCGGCTCGATAGGTACTGGAGGCGGATATGCCGCGGTTTGTGCCGAGTATCTTGCCCGCGTCAGGGCTTGTTACGATCCAGTTGATAAACTTGACCGCCGCATCCGCGTTTTTGGAGTCCTTGTTTACCATCATGACCTGACTAAGCTGCGCCCAGTGCGCCTTGTTCTCGGCATTTGCTCCCGGCATGGTGATGAGATCAAGCTCGTCGGGTACGGACGCCTCATAGCCGCTGAGCTGGCTCGCCGCGATAAAGGTGATGGCGACTTTGCCCGCAACCAGGGCTGAACTATCGGAGTTGGCTTCCGCGTACTGCGCCGCGACATCAGCCGGCGGGATAAGCCCGTTGGCGCGATAGTCCGCGAACATATCGAGGTAGTCCTTGATGATCGCCGCCGTAATCTGTGTGCTTTTGGTCGCCGCGTCGTAGGAAACCACGCCTCTTGTGCGGAGGTAATGCCCGAAATACGTTTCGCCCTGGGACGTGAACCCCACGTCCATCATCGGGTAGACGCCATCGGGCAGCAGGGGCTTGATCGACGCAAGGTACTCGCGCAGTTCATCGTAGCTCATGTTGTTCTTGGGAAGCGGCGCGCCGACGCGCTGGAGCAGGCTCTTGTTGTACACAAGACCCAGATAGGTGTTGCCTACGGAGATACCATAGATATGCCCGTTCTGGCTGACCATATCCAAGGCGCCCTGATCGATGTTCTTGGTGTCGAGGAGCCTTCCCGCATAGGTTTCAAGCGGAAGCGCCTGGGACACGAGATCGGGCCAGTTGCCGCCCATCTGGATGATGTCCGGGGCGTTTCCGCCAGCGATTTGCGTCATGACGGTCTGAAGCTCGGTGCTGTTCCCGTCATACGGTTCGGCGTGAATCTGTACGCCGGGGTTCTGGCTCTGGTACAGGTCGATAGCCTTCTGGGTCAGCTCAATGCGTGTGGAGTTACCCCAGAACGCCCAGCGGACGGTTGTTGTTCCCGACGTTGTGGCGCTGCCTGTTGATGACGGAGCGGTAGAACCCTGTCTATTCCCGCCGGCGAAAAGCATCGCGCTTGTGGTCATGAGCGCGATCAGTACGAATGCAATTTTCTTCATGTTTTTCCTCCTGGAAGTGAAAATTGTATATTTATCAAAGGCTGGTCGTATACACGCCTGCCCTTAATACCACGGTGATTAACTCTTCATGCCGGTTGTGGCGATACCCTGTACAAAATATTTTTGCAGGGTAAAGAAGAGGATAAAGCTGGGCAAGAGGGAAACTACCGACATGGCGAACATCGCCCCCCATGATGATATGCCCGATGCGTCAATAAAGAGCCTGAGACCCATCGGAACCGTGTACATCTCAGGCGAGTTAAGGTAGAGCAACTGGTTAAAAAAGTCATCCCATGTCCAAAGGAACGTAAACAGCACGGTGGTGATCAAAGCCGGAACACTGAGCGGCAGCACGATTTTGAGGTAAATGCCTAATTTACCGCAGCCGTCGATCCTCGCGGATTCGTCCAGGTCTTTGGGAAGCCCGCGGATAAACTGCACGAGCAGGAAAATAAAAAAGGCGTCCGTGGCGAAGATTTTCGGCACGACCAGGGGCAGATAGGTATTAACCCAGCCGAACATACGGAAGATGATGTAGCGGGGAATGGTTGTTACGTGGTTCGGCAGCATCAGCGTAATCATCATAATGGCGAACCAGATATTCCTGCCCGCGAATTTCAGCCGCCCAAAGGCATACGCGGTAATTGAGCAGAAGATCGCGTTAAATATCACGCACATAATGCAGACAAAAAATGAATTTCTGATAAAGGCGCCAAAACCCACTATGCCGATGCCCTTCCAGCCCTCAACGTAGTTGCGGATGGTCCAGGTTTTGGGGAGAAGGCTTGGATCGCTGAATATCTGTGTACCCTGCTTGAACGACGCCATAATAAGCCAGATAACCGGATACAGCATCACTACGCCAAATATAATAATGATGACGTTGGCAACACCCGCGCTGATAAACTCTTTTGTTTTTCTGCTCATCTCTGTTTTCCTTTTTCCCTTAATATATAAAAACCTATTCGCCGCTGCCGTAGGAGACGAGGGAACCCGACAGCTTGAAGGAAAGCGCGGTAAGAACAGCGATAATCAGGAGCAGGAACCACGCCATAGCCGAAGCGTAGCCCATCTCGGTCCACGCGAAACCCCGCAGATAGAGGTAGAGGCTGTAGAACATGGTGGCGTCAACTGGTCCGCCGTTACCGCCCGAAACAATGAACGCCTGGGTAAAGGACTGGAACGCGCTGATCATCTGCATAACCATATTGAAGAAAATGATCGGCGAAAGGCTCGGCAAGGTGATGGCGAAGAACTGCCGGGGCTTGCTTGCCCCGTCCACGCTTGCCGCCTCGTAGTATTCCTGGGGTATCTGTTTCAGCCCCGCGAGGAAAATGATCATGGGCGATCCGAATTGCCACACCGCGAGGATGATCAGGGTTCCCAGGGCATACTTTGGGGTGGATATCCACGAAGGCGGATTCGCAAACCCGATTGCCTTGAGAATGGTGTTGATCGCTCCGTCTCCAGCAAAGAGCCTGCGCCACAGGACCGCAATAGCCACAGACCCGCCGAGCAGTGTGGGGATATAGTAGATCGTGCGGTAGAAGGGGATGAGGCGGAGCTTCTGGTTCATCAGCATGGCAACCGCCAAGGCAAAGAGCAACTTCAGCGGTACTGAAATAAACACAAAGCGCAGCGTAACAAAGAGCGAGTTCATGAAGCGGGTGTCTCTGGGATACTGGTTGTTTCCCACAAACATCACAAAGAAGTTCCGCCACCCAACCCACTGCGGCGGCTGGAGTATGTTGTACTGGGTGAACGACAGATACAGCGAGAAGATCATCGGGTACAGCGTGAGTACAAAGAAGCCTAGTAACCAAGGCGCCATGAAGAGGTACGATGTTACATTGTCGAATATCACGTTTTTTCTCAAGACCATAAAATACTCCTCTATGAGATGATGTTATTCGTTACGGACAAGACTCCGTCTTGTTCACTCAGCTCAATGAAGATGGGACGTTCAAAAGGCGTTTTATTCGGCGTATGAATGGCGAGGTAGAGCTTGCCGTCTACGTTGTGGAACACCATGCCATGCCCCCCGTCCGCGGCATACAGCGGTTCCGCCTGATGACACCACGGGCCGGTGATATTGCCGCTTTCCGATGTGGAAACGCCGATGCTGTACTGTCCCGCCTCGTTGAACGATGACCATAGCAGGAGCAGGTCGCCGTTTTTCGCGGTATACACAAAAGGTCCGTCAGTAACATAGCTGCCTGAATCGCGTCCTTGCAGGGGCCGGGTCCAGGGCGCTTCGCTGGCGTGGAAGAGGAGACGCGGCGCGGCGCTTGCCCAGCGCAGGTCTGGCGATAAGGGCATGAGGCAAATCTCGCCGTCACCCACCTGCTGCCATTCGTGGCAGAACACCATCCACGGCTTGCCCCGATCAATAAACAGGGTGCCGTCAAGACACTCCCACTCACGCGGTGTAACCGGACCAGCGCTCCAGGGCTGAAACGGACCAAGCGGATGGGTTGATCTGAGTATTGCGGTTCCCCGCCGTCCCTCATTGGGCTTGAACGTGGCGAACATATAGAAGACGCCATGCCAGATGTGTACCTCCGACGCCCAGAAATTCCGCGTTGCCCAGAATCCGGCGGGTGGTCTGAACGCCGGAAACGGCCCATCGAATGACCCAAGGTCTCCTTTGCTGACATACACGTCAAAACCAACCGCGTCTGCTCCCCAGATATCTTTATCAGTTGATCCAAAGAGATACAGGAACTCGCCGTCGCGGAGTACAAAGGGGTCTCGTATTTGAATATCCTGAATCTTTAACATAAACTAAGTATGAAGCCTGAAGCGTCGAAACGCTTCTCATTTCTTGCTGACTTTTGATCAATTCTTGTCTTGTTGTCTTGCGTTTTCAATTTATTGGTAAACTATTGCCAAGACAGGTTCCCACAGCAAGCGCGGTATCAAGCATGTAGTGGGAAAGGGGAACCAGTTTGGTTTTATCCGCTGGTACGCTCAGGTCAACCGAGCTTATCTCATTGCCAATAAGGGTGACCATTCTGCCGTATTCTCCACGCGCCAGCAGATCAGCGGCGGCGGTTCCAAAGCTGGTGGCAAGCACGCGGTCGGAAGCGCTGGGAATGCCGCCTCGCTGCACATAGCCAAGCACTGTAGCCCGCGTGCTCATGCCGGTTTCATTCTCAATTTCACGCGCCACCCGATAGGCAATGGACGGCGTTACCGTCTCCTCGCGGTAGCGTTTGCGTTCCTTCTTGTCCATACCAGCCTCTTTGCGTGATAACGCGCCTTCCGCCACTACCACAATAGAAAACGTTTTGCCACTCCGGGCGCGCTCAATGAGATGGCGGCCAATAACCTTGATGTTGTAAGGAATTTCCGGTATCAGAATCACGTCGCCGCCGCCCGCGACACCCGCGTACAGGGTAAGCCAGCCGGTTTTATGCCCCATAAGCTCAATTACCATGACGCGGTTATGGCTCTGCGCTGTGGAATGGAGCCGGTCTATCGCATCGGTTCCTATTGAAAGCGCGGAATTAAAGCCAAAAGTGAGGTCGGTTCCCTGAATATCGTTATCTATGGTTTTGGGAAGCCCGATTACATTCAGCCCCTCCTGCCTAAGCAGGTGTCCGGTGGTGTTGGTTCCATTGCCGCCAAGGACAACCAGGCAGTCCAGCTTGAACTTGTGATAGTTTTCCTTGATTGCCATAACCTTATCTTTAGTAAAGTTTTTTTCCAGATCGTCGTTAGCGCCTTTTTTAAACGGCTTTTCGCGGCTTGTCCCCAGAATGGTTCCGCCCCGCGTGAGTATGCCGGAAAAGTCTTCCGGCTTGAGGAATCGGGCATCTCCGTCGATTAGGCCGCGATACCCATTGGCAATGCCGAGTATGTTCATCGCGTAGCGATCGTGGGCTGCTCGGCACACGCCCCGTATAGCCGCGTTCAGCCCCGGGCAATCCCCGCCGCTGGTCAAAATACCGATACTCTTTGTTACACTGGAGCGAACTGTTTCCATAGCTTCAGTATCGGAATGAACGGCGCAGCCCTCTGCCCGCTACTTGTACTGATGTTTCACTGCGATGTCCGGCGCGGCACATGCGAAGGCGGCTGCTACGCGCTTCATGCTGCCTTGTGTCGTTTTAAGGCTTCCTGTTTCTATACGGATTTGGTACAATCCTTTCTTAATATTAGCTATTTTAAGGAGAGATACCAATGAAACTTGAATCTGTAAAAGACGCTTCGTTCCGTGAGTATGGGCAGATTGTGGAGGGCTATGATTTTACCGAATTGCTCCAGACCCTCAAAAAAAGGACACCGCGCCCTCTGGACAAGGTGATCTATGTGCCGAGCAATCCTCTGCTTGAGGGTCTGTCTGTGTACGGCGCGTTGCAAAACAACTACTATGGCGGTATGCCGATTCAGATCGGCTACTGTAATGGGCATAGCACCAAGCTCAATGCGCTTGAGTACCACCGCGACTCAGAGATCAACATCACATACGATGACGTGATCCTGCTTCTCGCTAAACAGTCTGAAATAAACCCGGTGGACTGGAGCATTGACGCGACCCGGACACGGGCATTCTTCCTGCCGGCGGGAATGGGGGTGGAGCTTTACGCTTCCACCCTGCACTACGCGCCTTCATCTACTGATGAAACCGGCTTTCAGGTGATTATCGTGTTACCCAGAGGCACGAATACGGCAAAGCCCGCTATTACGGCAAAGAATGGTGAAGACCGGCTTCTTAGCGCCGCGAACAAATGGCTTATCGCTCACGCCGAAGCCAAAACTGAAGTAGCTGGCGGCGCTCATATTGGTATTAGGGGCGAAAATCCCAACGCTCGCAGTGTTTGGAAGTAAGCTATACAGGGAGCGAAGGCTGAAAGCATCAGGCTTCCAGCACGACTCCCTTACGCTTGCATCTAGTACTGGGCTTTTTGGTGCATGATTTCCAACTGATCCATAATCGCGTCCACAGCCGCTTGTTTCTTATCCTCGACACCTTCTTTCATGCGGGCGGCGTTTCTGAACTCAGTGCAGGAAAGCACCGGTCCTGCGGTGAAACGAACCTGCCCTTCACTCACATAGTCATCCATCATGTCTTCGTCCGACCCCGCGTCTCCGCGCCGCACATGTAACAATTCGCCGTTGATGGCGACTAGGCACATATAGTCAAAGGACTTGATATAGGAATCAATCTCGCGCACTCCCCGTTTAGTTCCGGGGTCCCAAGGGCGGTAGCGCGTTCCTGCGGGGAACACCAGCACGAGTTTACCCTTTTTCTTGATGTCGAGCAGGGCTTTCATAGCCGCGTGGTTAATGGCGTTCATGCGGGCAAGCTCGTCGCGGTCTTTTTCGCTGTCCAGGCTCTGCAAGGAACGGCTTGGGTAGATCACGAGTCGCGTGTACGCGCCGGTGAAGGCGGCCACTGTAGGGCTGGATTCATTCAGCTTGACGCCTGCGATGGCCACAAGCGCGGCAGCCACTTCCTTGCCGCGCTCGGAATCCCTCCGCAGCAGGTACGAAAACAGCGGCAAGTCGAGGTTACTGTAATGCTCAAGCAAGAGGAGGCACGACTTGCCTTCCCTCGCCTTGTCAAGCAGAGCGGAAAGATGTTCCATCCCCATAATGCCGGAACCCGGAAGGATAAGCGAATCAATGATACGGTCAATGTAGGGAATCGTCTCTTCCTGTCCCTCCTGATAAACATTGTGTTCGTCTATCACCGTAGATGACTTTGATGAGGCCACAACCTTCTTGATAATATCCTGAAAAGCGGAACTTAACTCTTCCATAGAGCTATCCTTACTTCTTTATATTTTGCAGCAACTCTTCAGCGGCTTTACTCGCATCTTCCAGCACGTCAGACGCGCCCTGTTTTAGGTCTTTCGCCGCGTCTGAAGCCTCCCGCTGTATATCTTTCGCCGCTTGCGAAGCCGCTCCCTTGATCTCATCAAGTTTTTTTGCGGTTGGGTCTTTATTTGAACAACCGGCTAACACAAAAGCCGCAAGGCTGCACATAACGAGTAATTGAACTATTCGTTTCATCTTTTCCCCCAAAGTGTAACAAGCTCGACGACCACTTTACAGGCCGCCGTCATATCAGAAACCGACGCCCATTCAAGGCGACTGTGCGCGTTACGCCCGCCGGTGAAGATGTTTGGCGTGGGTATGCCAAGCTGGGTGAGCCGGGAGCCATCGGTTCCGCCCCGAATCGGGTGATGTATGCACGGTATGTTCAAGTTGGCGAGCGCCTCCTTGAGTATGTTCAGGGTTTCCGGCTTTTCGTCGAGTTTTTCTTTCATGTTAAAATACTGAGGCTTGGCG
Organism: Treponema sp.; assembly: GCA_031281685.1. GTDB lineage: Bacteria > Spirochaetota > Spirochaetia > Treponematales > Breznakiellaceae > JAIRMT01. Next base: position 7,581 of record JAITFA010000187.1, read on the forward strand.
CTCACCGTAACCTTGCTGCCGGGGAACTGGGCTTCCACGGCTTTGGCGAATGTTTCCAGCGCCGCGACCCGCCGTTCAGCGCCAGCGCGGTCAAAGTCGCGGATATACACCTGAAGCGAGGCAGTTTCCATGTTGGCGTTGATGTTCATGGGGCAGTAATAGCCGTAATACCCATCAGTGGCTTCCGGGCTTTCCACGCGTGGCAGCATAAGCGCAAAGGTTGAAGCCATAACCGTTGGGTTAAGCATACGCCCACGCGCCACACCCAAGTGTATGGCTTTGCCAACAAACTGGATATTCGCCTCATAAGCATTGAAACACTCGGAATCAATCCCTCCTAAGGGACCGCCGTCCAAGGTATAGCAGGCAACTGATTTCACCCGCTCCACTGGAAAACCAGCAAGCCCCGCGCCGACTTCTTCATCAGGAGTAAAGAACAACTCGATTGGCCCATGCGTGATTTCAGAATGACGAAGCAGGTACTCCGCTGCTCCCATGATCTCGGCAATACCAGCCTTGTCGTCTGCGCCCAACAGCGTGGTTCCATCGGTATGAATGATTGCCCTGCCCTCGTGGGCTGCCAGATCAGGGTCAAGCGCCGGATCAAGCGCCGCGCCATCCGCAAGAACTATTCGCTTGCCATTATATGCATTAACAAGTTGGGGTTTCACGTCTTTGCCCGACACATCGTCTGCTGTATCAAGATGCGCCATAAAACCAACACACGGGCGCGTCTCTTGTCCCACCGTGGCAGGGATACGGGCAATCACATAACAATGGTCGGTCAGTTCAACATCTCTGACCCCCAAACCCCGCAGCTCTTCGACAAGAGCCTTAGCGAGGTCCCATTGGCCGGCTGTTGACGGCGTTTCGTCCCTGTGCCGAGCGCTTGTCGTCCAATACCGGACATACTTCAAAAACCGGTCTACCACTAAACCAGTGAATTCATCGTTATTCATGGTTGTAGTATGCAGGATAAGCGGCGGCGCGTAAAGAGACTGCCGGTACTCAAACAAGCTCACCCAGCACAGAGTAGCGCCGCGCTACTTCGGTTCAGACGTTGAATTTGAAGAATATTACATCGCTGTCGCGTACCACGTATTCCTTGCCCTCAATTCGGTACTTACCAGCCTCTTTGATCTTTGCCTCACTGCCATACTGTAACAAGTCTTCGTAGGAATAGACTTCGGCTTTGATAAAGCCCTTTTCAAAATCCGTGTGTATGACACCGGCAGCCTTAGGCGCGGTGTCTCCCGCGTGAATCGTCCATGCGCGGCACTCGTCCGCGCCCGCAGTGAAGAACGTTGACAGCCTCAAAAGCCGGTACGCCGCGTGAATGAGCGCGGAAAGGCCTGATTCCTTCAAGCCAAGCTCATCAAGAAACGCCTGCTTATCCGCCGCGTCTTCAATGCCCACAAGTTCAGCCTCATATTTGCCGCAGATTGCCACTACTTCCGCGCCTTCGCTCTTTGCCCTCATCAGCGCCTTTTCTATATGCGTGCCGGCAAGCGCCCCCTTGAGATACGAGCGCATACCCGCCTCGTCAACATTGCACACATACAACTGTGGTTTCATCGTGATGAAGTGGCAATCGTATACCGCGGCCTTTTCGTCATCGCTCAGGATAACCGAGCGTGCGGGTAATCCGTTTTCCAGCGCCGGTTCGATCTTGTCCAGCGCGGTCAGCGCCAGCGCGGTAGTCTTCTGCTCTGCCTTTGCCTGCCCCTTGAGGGCGCGCGCAGCCCGCTCCCGCCGTTTCGTCAGCGTGTCGAGGTCAGCCAGCGCCAGCTCTATGGCGATGGTTTCCATGTCCGAGACAGGGTCAATCCTGTTATTGACATGGACAATGTCTGGATCATCGAAACAGCGCACCACATGGGCAATGACCCCTACTTCCCGAATGTGCGACAGAAACTGATTGCCCAGCCCCTCGCCCTTTGACGCGCCCTTCACCAGCCCCGCAATATCGACAAACTCCACAGTTGCGGGAACAACCCGTTGTGGTTTGAAGATTTCAGCCAGCTTCGCCAGCCGCATGTCTGGCACGCTGACAATGCCCACGTTTGGGTTAATCGTACAGAAGGGGTAATTCGCCGCCTCTGCCGGCGCGTTACTCAGCGCCGAAAAAATCGTTGACTTACCCACATTGGGAAGCCCCACTATCCCACAGTTAATCGCCATTATATTCCTGCCTTTTTATCCTTAGTTAGCGCATCGCAGCACCCCTCGCTAAGCCTGCGCAGCACCCTGCGATAGCGCATCGCAGCACCCCTCGCTAAGCCTGCGCAGCACCCTGCGATAGCGCATCGCAGCACCCTGCGCTAAGCCTGCGCAGCACCCTGCGATAGCGCATCGCACTGTTCTATAACGTGTCGCGTTACCGCCATATAACGCGGCTTGTTACTGTGCCACACTCTTTTACACACTTAATCCACTTGCCGTCCCGCGTGTTTTTTATGATTAAAGCGGGTGACGTGCTTCTGCCACTCCTTCTTGTGTTGCAGAAACGCCGACTTGCTTTCCACAAAGGCGCTTTCCTTCTTGAACGTAAGGTAATG
>JAITFA010000228.1 GCA_031281685.1 Treponema sp.
AACCTTGATTTCGGCGCGGAATTAAAACTGAACGGGGTAGAGGATAATAACAGTAAAAATAAAGATGACCCTGAGGAGGGAGAAGGCGACTTCAAGGGCATGGACTTTCACTTTACCGCCGTATACACCCTTGCGCCTGTTACCTTAAGGGTGGCGCTGCTTGGTGAAGGCTTTGCCAGCGCCGTAAGCCCCACTCTCGATCCTTTGGTATCGGCTGGCGCACGGCTCATCTTCGACATTCCCAACGCTGAAGGCTCCCCTCTTGATCTGGGCGATCCGTGGGTACAGCTCCAGATGCTGCCCAATGAGAATATCAGTGCGACGGTGAAGAAAGAATCATTCAAAGACATGGATGTAGCCTTTGAGTGGGAACCGAGCTATAGCATTATTCAGTCGTCCGAAGAAGCGCCCAAACCCATAACGCTCAAAGCGCTCTTATGGTTCGGCGTCAATTATAAGTCATGGCACGAGGTGGATAGCGAACAGGAGAAACACCCGCTAGAATTTGCGGTGCGGCCTAAGCTGGAGTTCAAGTTTGCTAAAAACGCTACGCTTGGCATTTACGACAAGGTATGGGTTGTTCAGCAGACTTCTAGGTACGACAAGGGTAAGCGTACTATCCCCGCAGATGGCAGCATTAAGAACGAGATTGGCCTCCGCTTTGAGTGGGCTTTCTAAGAAAAGGAACCATACCAAACGGCGTGAGCCGCTGGCATGGTTCCAAGGTCGCGGTGGGCTAGGCTTCCAAACGAAACCCGCCGCGTTGTTCTAGTAGATATAGTTTCAGGCCGTAGCTTGGGCTTATATGGTGGCGTCCTCCTATTGAAACCCTCAGGGGGAAGCCGCCTGTGCCGATAAGTCCAAACAACACTGCGGTCTGAAACTTTTTTTATCAAGCCCCGCTCTAGCTCTGCTTAATGTCAAACATCTTACTTTTTCGGGAGCGGGTCAAGCGTCAGCGCGATACTGTGTCGCCTTTTCGCTTGTTTTTTATCGAAAGCTCCTCTATGATAGGCGCATTGTGCTAAAACAAAAGATAACAGCTGCCCCTTCAGTACGGCGAATGCCTTCGTATTTACATATCATCAGGCAGATACAGCGTGAAGGTTGTGAATTCATCTCAGGAACCCTTATTGCCCAGGAACTTAACCTTGAGCCTATTCAGGTTCGCAAGGACCTTTCCATAACCGGTATCACGGGGAGACCAAAGAAGGGTTATCCGGTGAATGAGCTTGTTCGCGCTGTTGAGCGTTTTCTCGGCTGGTCAATGACACGAGATGCGGTAGTTGTGGGCGCTGGAAACCTGGGAACCGCTCTGATGGGGTATCAGGAGTTCCAGTTTCACGGCTTGCGCATTATCGCCGCGTTTGACATTGATCCTCACAAGATAGGTAAGCGTATTCATGGTGTTCCAGTTCTGGCGGTAGACACGATGGAGTCGCAGGTACGCGGCTATGGGGTGAAAACCGCCGTTCTCACGGTTCCCTCGTCTCAGGCTCAGGGAATCACCGCTACACTGGTCATCGCTGGTATTGAGGGCATCTGGAATTTTACCAATGTGAAGCTCAAGGTTCCTGATATGGTGTCTGTGCAGAACGAGGACTTGTCCTCCGGTTATGCCATGCTCTGCGTTATGCTACAGGGACGGGAATGATGCCGGACCCCGCTAAAACCACATCGCAGGCGCTGATGCTCGGCAATCGTCTGGCGAAACGCCTGAAACACCTGAAGAAATGGGCGCGCCGTGTTGGTGTGGAAGCCTTCCGGCTCTATGACCGGGACATTCCTGAAATCCCGCTTGTGCTTGACTACTATGGAAGCGCGGTCTCTGGTTCCTTATACAAGCGTCCCTATGAGGTTGAGGATGAGGAGGAGCGTATCTGGCTTTCAGCCATGAGCCAGACCATAGCGGATACGCTGACGATTCCCCCTGAACGGATCTTTCTCAAAACACGGGAACGGCAGCGGGGAAAGGCTCAGTACGACAAACTGGCTGTGCAGCGCGTTACGCTGGACACACGGGAATGTGGCCTTGTCTTTCGCGTGAACCTCTCGAACTACCTTGATACTGGCCTGTTTCTTGATGCGCGTAAGGCTCGCGCTTTTGTGAAGACCGAAGCCTTTGGCAAGCGGGTACTCAACCTGTTCTGTTATACCGGCGCGTTTTCGGTATATGCAGCTTCCGGCGGCGCGGACACAGTAGACTCGGTTGACCTGTCCAAGACCTATCTGGACTGGGCCATGCTCAACTTTAGTTTAAACGGCTTTGAAGCGCCACGCCTCACCTCGCGCCATGCAATAGATGTGGGGAGTTTTTTGGAGAAGGCGAGGCAGAGGCGGCTTGTATGGGACTTCATTGTGCTTGATCCGCCGAGTTTTTCCAATTCAAAGAAGATGCAAGGTACGTTTGATATACGCCGCGATCACAGGGCGCTTATACGCCAATGCATCGGGTTACTTGCGCCAGGCGGCTCGCTCTTTTTCAGCGCCAATGCCCGTAGTTTCAGGCTCAAGCCCGCTGACTTTCCCAGCTTGAGCATACAGGACCTAAGTGATATTCTTATTGATGAAGACTTTCGGGGTAAAAAAACACCCGCCCGCTATCTTGTGAAGATATAATACTCGGGTAAAGATATAATCGACAGGAGTTAAAGTAAAGAAAGATGAGTAAATCTGGTAAAACAGTCAAACCAAAGCCAGCGCTTCAACAACCGGCGTCATTGGAACTGGTATTGGGGGATCAGCGCGTATCGCTTGGGGTTGACTATGTGGGAGCGTATATGCGGAAAGACGGCATAACCAAGTTTTCGGTTACAGCGACCTGTGTGAACAGGGACGATGCTCGTATTCTGGCGCAAGCGCTGGGCGAGCTTGGGATTAAAGAGCCGGAGAATCCGAGTGAGAATTGAATACCCCACCTTTGAACACATAATGGAATAGCCTGACCACACGGGCAGGCTATTCCCGTGTGGTTCCTAACCTTTGAGGTTGTACTTTTTGCGGAACCGTTCAATACGTCCCGCTGTATCCACGAGCTTCTGCTTACCCGTAAAAAAAGGGTGGCAGGCAGAGCAAATTTCAACCTTAATATCCTTGACAGTCGAGCGGGTTTCGATTACGTTACCGCACGCGCAGCTTATCTTGGTTGGCTCGTATTTCGGGTGGATTTTATCCTTCACTCATAGCCTCCTGTTTTGACGCGCCGGCGCTGGCCTTGCGCGTAGTTCAATCAATACTGGCGACACC
>JAITFA010000167.1 GCA_031281685.1 Treponema sp.
ACTCCGGTTATCCACTTCCGAACTTCGATTAAAGAGTTCCGAACTCCGGTTATCCACTTCCGAACTTCGATTAAAGAGTTCAGAACTCCGGTTATCCACTTCCGATAATTCTACTCTGAAATCCGACGATTGCTCTTTAACAAGTTTTGGTGCCAGAGACCATGCGGGTGCGGGCCAGTGGTGTCAGAGACCGTACAAAGGGAAGGTGTCAGAGACCGCGTGAGCGCGGGCCAGTGGTGTCAGAGACCGCGCACATAAGCATAAAAATCTGGATAGCATTTTCTTGCGTATATGTTTAGGCTGGCGATGCCAGAGACTACGCGAATAAGTATAAAAAATCTGAGTAATCTGGGTAACTGGGTAACTGGGTAGCATTTTTTTGCGCATATGCTAAACTTGTTGACAGTTGGACGTGCGCTCCATGGGAGCGTGAGAAAAAACAATGAGGAGAAAACAATGCAAATGACGATGCGCTGGTTTGGAACCGGCTATGACTCAGTTACTCTAGCCCAGATCCGGCAGGTTCCGGGCATAAAAGGGATTATCACTACCCTGTACGGAACTCGTCCCGGAGATGTCTGGGAAAAGGACGCAATCCTTGGGATGAAAAACGAGGTGGAAAGCGCCGGGCTTTCCATCGCCGGCATTGAAAGCGTGAATATTCACGACTCCATCAAGGTTGGCAGTCCTGAGCGGGACAAATACATTGATAACTACATCACAACCCTTGAGCGCTTGGGAGAGGCGGGTTTCCGCTTGGTCTGTTACAACTTCATGATTATCTTTGACTGGACCCGCTCCGACCTTGCCAAAGTCCGAAGCGACGGCAGTACCGTGATGAGTTACAATCAGGCGCTCATCGACCAGATCAAACCCGACTCTATGTTTGACGCCATGAGCGCCAAATCAAACGGCTTTGCCCTTGCCGGCTGGGAGCCGGAGCGCCTTGCCCACCTGAAAGAGCTTTTTGCCCTGTATGAAGGCATCACCGAGGAAACGCTTTTCGTTAATTTAAGGTATTTCCTTGAACGCATCATGCCTACCTGCGAAAAGTACGGCATCAGGATGGCGATTCACCCCGATGATCCGGCGTGGCCGGTCTTTGGCCTTCCCCGCATCACGAAGAACAAGGCAGACCTCCAGCGCATTATCAAGATAGTGGATAATCCCCTGAGCGGCGTTACGCTCTGCGCCGGCAGTCTTGGCACAAACCCCAAAAACGACATTCCCGACATCATCGCCTCGCTCAAGGGCCGGATACACTTTGCTCATGTACGGAACCTGCGCCATAATGCTCCGGGCGACTTTGAGGAATGCGCCCACCTTTCAGCCGACGGCTCGCTCGACATCTACGCAATCATGAAAGCGCTCTACGACATTGGCTTTGACGGCCCCATTCGTCCCGACCACGGGCGCGCCATCTGGGGCGAGGTTTCCATGCCCGGCTACGGTCTTTACGACCGCGCCCTCGGCGCATCCTACCTCTCCGGCCTCTGGGAAGCCATTGCGTGGCAGGCTAAAGAAAAAAACACTGACAAGAGTAGCGGCTTGGAAAAAGGTTAATGAATTACACGAATGGCGCAACGCGCAAACTACGTTTGTAAGCATTGCGGCGCGAATAGGCCTGATAGCTATCGATCTGTTCGTTACCATTCGTGTTAATTTGTGGACAGAACACGAGTTATGCGCCATTTGTCCTAAACTTCTTCAAAAGTATATTGCAAAAAGCAGTGTGTAGTAATAAAATCAATCATTAACATTATTCATGGAGGATACTATGAACAAAAAACAGTTTGTCTTGCTGTTTTGCTTGGTCGTGTCGTTTGCATTCGCCGCTTATGCTCAACAAGGCGGCTATAAAGGTCCGGGAACGAGGCTTGTAACAGTTGCGGAAGCTAAAAATCTTCGCGATACCTCTTTTGTAATCTTACAAGGTAAGATAGTGCGGATGGTAATGCCTAGACAATATTTATTTTCCGATGATACTGGGGAAATAAGCGTGATGATAAAGGATAGCCAATGGGGAGATGTTTCTGTGGATGAAAATGATACCGTTGAAATACAAGGAATTGTTTTTAATCGGAATACACAGCTGCCTCATTTTGTAACAGTACAAAGCATAAGGAAACTATAACATGAAGGAGGGGGAAGTCTCCCCCTCGCTCCAGCCCACCTTCGGCGGTCTTCCGCTACCCCCTCTGCGGGGCTTCCGCCCCGCAACGCCCCACAACATCCCATACCGATCGGTTTGAATACTCCAATGAGTTCATGGACTAAATGGGTTAATCAGCGTTGAGGAACGCGCCCTCAATGCGGCGCGTACCATTCCCGGCGGCAATGTAGTAGGTGAGCAAAACGCGGTCGTCTTTGAGTTGAACCGCGTGGGTATAGCCGAGATCGCCGTTGGGCGCGCCGGCAACGACAATGAACTCCGGCGCGGCGGCAAGATCGCTCAACTCGGGGTCGCAAACCTTGGCGCGTATGCCGAAAGGGGCGCGACGATACCCGTAGCTCACAAAGACTTTGCCATTACGGAGCTGGAGCGCGTGGAAAGGGTTGCTACCGAAGAGTCCGGGGATTTCGCGGGCAGGACTGAAGGTATTGCCATTGTCAGTAGAAACCGAAATGTGCAGGTTGAGGTAGGTTGATTCAAAGTCAACGCCGGTTTTCAAAAAGTCGCTTTGGGTACGAAAGAGGCTGATAAGCCGCCCGCTTTGAGCGCGGAACAGCGCTGGTTCCAGAAAGTTCTTTTCACGGTCAAAGGCTGTTTCGCTCAGAAAGCGCCAGCTCTCCCCCTGATCCTGTGATTCCATAATGCCGCAGCTTGCCAGCCAGCCAATCTCTTTTACCCCATAGAACGGTAACAGCAATCTGCCGTCCGGCAGTTCCACGATGTTGCCGCGTACCGCCGAACCCGGCACATAGCCTTCCGGCTGTATCACCGGCAGGTGTCGCCATGTCTTGCCCTTGTCGTCTGACACGCTGACACTGAAACCGATGTTAAAGGTGTCAGAGGCAGGAAGACCGCCGTCGGCAGCGCGACTCCTGCCGTAGCGCTTGAACAGCGCCTCGCCCCAGACCCTGCCACCCTCGCCCTTTGGCGCAAATTGCCAGCGGAAGCAGGTCATCAACACCCGCCCGCTAGCAAGCACCGCTACGCAGGGGTCCTGTTCGCTCATGTCGTCATCCAGCACGGTATATGGCTCGGTCGAAAAAGTCTCGCCATTGTCCTTTGACACGACGAACACATCCTTTGCCGTAGGATCGATATGGGTAACTGCGCCGCCGTCTCTTTGCCGGTCTTTGGCGCACCGGAAAAAGCAGGCAAGCGTGTCATTATCCAGCCACGCGAGGTTGGGGAAGGACACATATTCCCCATCGCAATAGATCGTCTTTCGCTCAAGTAGTTCCATAGCAGCCTCCTCTATGC
>JAITFA010000131.1 GCA_031281685.1 Treponema sp.
GGATCCGCCTAAGCGAACTAGGAATTCGCTCAAGCGAATTGGAGATCCGCTCAAGCGGATTGCGGATCCGCCTAAGCGAATTATGAATTCGCTCAAGCGAACTAGGGATTCGCTCAAGCGAATTGGAGATTAACCAAAGCGAATATAAAATTATCAAAAATCTCTTGACAAGTCGCTCAGGCGGATATATACTTTTCCTAAATAGACCAAAAGGAGGTTTAAGATGGCAGACTACATTCCTGGGAAAAGCGTTGAGTTTCTTGAATGGGTAGAAAACTTTTCCGACCTTTGTAACGCGAATCTAACGAAGTGGAACCTTCAGACTACTGAAGTTACGAACTTAAACGCGGTGGTAGCGGAATATGTAGGTATTTATGCGACCGCAACTGGCCCAAATGCCTCAAAAGCCGATGTTTTACTCAAAAACAAGAAACAAGCTGCCCTCAAGGAAATAGTTCGGATTTTCAAACGACGGAATATCGACCCGAACCCTGCTGTAAGCGATCCTGATCGGGAACGGCTGCGGCTCCCGATCTACGATACCAAACTTACCCCTGTACCAGCGCCTTCAACAGCGCCGGAATTTGAGTTTACCTATCCGGGGGCGCGGCGGATTGACCTGCATTTTAAGGATTTCGGCAGCAATAGTAAGGCAAAGCCAAAAGGGGTTGCCGGGGCGGTTATCTGTTATGAAATTCGGGACACAGCGCCGGCAAATCAAGAGCAACTGCTTCATTCGGTTTTTACCGGACGAACCCCGTATCACTTTGAATTTAAAGAGGAAGATCGGGGGAAGAAGCTCTATGTGGCGCTTTTTTGGCAGAACGGAAAGGGTGAGCAGGGACCGTGGAGTGAAATTCAGGTTGCTATCATCCCGTAAATAACAGAAGTCCAGGATTTTTCGCTGAAGCGGCCCAGGTTTTTCTATAATCCCGGGCCGTTTTGCGCTTCAGCATAGCGGGGGAACGCCGCGCTCACACATTTTAGATTTGCGCGGCATTGGTTTTACCGCGCAAATGCTAAACGCCCAACATAAGAAGCGTCATAACCTTAGCGTCTCCCATGATATTGCTGATAAGAGCATATTCGTTGGGTTGATGGGCGCTTTCGTTGATACGCGCCCAGACCACTGCCGCGATGCCTTTGTTGCGTAGCGGCGCGGCAACTGTGCCGCCGCCAATACCGATAGCGCGGGTATCTACACCATAAACCGCCTTTATCGCGTGGGAAAGACGGCAAACCAATTCCGTATCAGGTGGCGTGGGCTGGGATTCCATGCTTTGCGGCGTGGTATAAGCAATGCTTACGCCGTGTTTTGCCTCAATCCGCGCCTTTATGCGGTCAATTTCAGCAAGCACGGTCTTGAGCGGATAGCGAGGCAGAATACGCATGTCCATACAAAACACGTCTTCACCCGGAATAGTGTTGATGTTAGGAACATTTGCTTCTTTCTTGGTCGGCTGGAACGTGGAATAGTCCGGCTCAAACAGCGGATCATGATCAGGGAAGGCGCGGGACAGTTCCTCGTGCAGACTAACGGCAAGTTCCGCGCCGGCAAGAAAGGCGTTGATTCCCTGATCGGGGCGGGAACCGTGTGTCTGGGCTCCTTTGGTAACAAAACGCGCCCAGAGCAGGTTCTTCTCGGCTATCTCAATAGTTTCACCCTTTGCATCGCCGCCGTCCGGCACGAGTACCATATCGTCTTTGTTAAAGAGATCATTATGCTGCTCAAGAAGCCAGCGAATCCCGTAATGACTGCCCACTTCCTCATCAGCAACGAACAGCAGTTTCACGGTATATTGCGGCGTGACGCCCTCATTCAGCAAAGCCAGCGCCGCCACTACTGACGAACACAGCCCCTGCTGGTTATCCTCAACCCCTCTGCCAATGAGTTTGCCTTCACGCTCTATCACAACCCATGGGTCGCTGTCCCACAAAGAAGCCTCTCCGGGCGGCACCACGTCAAGGTGGCTCATAATCCAGACCCGTTTTGAGTCATCTTTACCAGCGATAGTTGCCAGGAGATTAGGGCGCACGCCGCCCTTTGCCCGCGAATCCGGCGCGTCATAGCGTTCAAGGCGCGTAATGCCTTTGCGCGTGAGCCAATCCGCAAGAAACGCGCATTTGTCAAGCTCGCCTTCGCCGCCTGAGTCTGGCGCTATTGCCGGGCGGCGGGTGAGTTCGGTTTCCAGTTCCTTGATAAGCGCGGCGGCGTTATCAATATAAGTAAACAGCTTTGTCTTTTCTTCCATAAATAGATACTCCTTATATGTGCCTGCGGTACGCTTCCCAGGTTGTGCTGATAAGCGTGTCCACGTCTGAATGTTGCGCGACCCAGCCGAGTGTTTCGCGGGCGTATGCAGCCGAAGCCGTGAGTTTGGCTGGATCGCCTGGGCGACGGCCCGCGATTGTTGCTGGGATAGGCTTACCAGTGATACGGCGGGCAGCCTCAAGTATCTCCAGCACAGACAATCCCTTCTCGCTGCCCAGATTGACAACGAGGCTTTTGTCCTTTGCCGCCAGATAGTTCATGGCAGCCACATGGCCAGTGGCGAGATCGCTCACGTGAATATAGTCGCGGATGCAGGTTCCGTCATGCGTGTCGTAGTCGCTGCCAAAGACCTGCATTTCCGGGCGTATTCCCGCCGCCACTTCCATAAGCACTGGGAGCAGGTTTGCCGGATTTTGTTCAAGGCCAGTGATACGACCCTTTACGTCGTAGCCAGCGGCATTGAAGTAACGGAGCGCGGCAAAACGGATGTCTTTGAGCTTGTCATACCAGCCCAGGAAACGCTCGATTTCGCACTTGGTGAAGCCGTAGTAGTTTTCAGGTCTAGCCGGGTGTTGTTCGTCAATAGGGAGATACTCCGGCGCGCCGTATACTGCCGCGCTTGAGGAAAAAACGAGCTTGTTGATACCCGCCTCAGCCGCCATGTTAAGGATGTTGATCGTACCGCTGATGTTGTTTACCGAGTACTTTTCCGGTTTAACCATAGATTCGCCGGCGGCTTTGAACGCCGCGAGGTGGATGAGGCCGTCAAAGCGTTTACTTAACGCCGCTCGAAGCAGTCCGGTATAGTCCATAATATCGCCGTAGATGAATGACGCTTCGGGGAAGAGGTTTTCCCGAAGCCCGCTTGAAAGGTTGTCGAATACTGTAACCGCGTGTCCCTGATCAAGGAAGTCTCGCGCCACATGACTGCCGATATAGCCCGCGCCGCCAATGATAAGTATGTTCATGCTTGGGAGTATAGCAAAGACTGATAGGCGCGGAAAGCGGGCGCCAGACATATGGCGCCAGACACGTCATGCGCGTAGGGCAACCCCGTGTGGGCGGCTTTTAGCTGAGCGGGTGCCAGACGCATGGCGCCAGACACATGAGGCTGGGTGCGGCTTTCAGAAAAGCGGGTGCCAGACACACACACTAAAGCAAGAGCTTTTCCCGGTGCCATATCTATAGCTATGAGATATCCAAGAAAACTCAGGGACGGAGCTGTCTATCATGTTACCTCGGAAATTAACCGAAACGAAATGGACCTCCAGCAGTCGCGGATCAAGACTATGTTCTTGACCTTCGTCAACAAAGCGACACAAAAGTACCCGTTTCAGCTTTTTAATTTCTGCGTCATGGATAATCACATCCATCTGCTCGTCAAACCGGATCGGGAGCAGTCCCTTTCCAAGATAATGCAATGGATCAAGGGGAATTTTGCGCGATACTGGAACAAACTGCATCATAAACAGGGTAGTCATCTCTGGGGAAAGCGGTTTTTCTCACAGATAATCGACGACGTAAGGCAGTTTTTGCGGGTATTTAGCTATATAGATGAGAATCCCAAGCGGGCGGGCATGGTTGAAAAGGCGGAGGACTGGGAATTTGGCGGCTTATACCACCACCTGCGCGGAAGGACGGATGTAGTAGAGATACCGCGAAGAGCTATGCTGGAACTATGCTTCCCAGGCAAGGCTGGAATGGGGTCAGACACAGCAAGGCTGATGCTTTGAATTGTTAAAGTTTAGCTGAAGTATTGCCTCTTTATACAGCTTATGAGTATACTTGACCTAAGCCGCTCGTATGAGGGTTACGTTAATTTCATCGGGCCTTATGGCCGGTATCGCGCTGCTATGCGCAAAGGAGCTTTTATGAAAGGTACTCGACCTTACATGGATTTGGGTACACTCTTTGATGAGATCTTTGAGGCTACCCAAGATTTCAGTGATGAATTCCGTCGCAACTTCGATTGTCGCCCCGGAGGGCATTTTCATGCCAAAGGGCCGTTCGGCGGCGAAAAGGAACCGTTTGGGGAGCATGTTGACTACTATCCCAACTACTCCTATCCGCCCATGAATGCGTACATGACCGGAGATCGCAGCCTTATCTTTGAGTTCGCCCTTGCTGGTTTTGACGAAAAGGACATAAGCCTTTCGTTCCAGGGTGACTACATGGTCTTTTCCGCCAAACTGGGTGAGGATCAGAATGCCGCTCAGGATAACGATGAAAACGTCCGTTACTTCAAGCGCCGGCTGAAGATGAAGGACATTGAGAAGCAGAAGTACTTTGCGCCGCTGGACAAGTACGCGCAGGAGCAGGTCAAGGCGGTCTTCAAAAACGGTATCCTCAAGGTAACGATACCGCCTAAAAAAGAGCCGGATCAGAACGACGGCATCAAGATCGAGATCATCAGGGACGAAGAATAGCGTCTCCATGTAACGTTTTCGCAAAGCGGCCTTTCCCATGAAGGTCGCTTTTTGTATGATAGGCTATGATAGGGCTATGAATGAGAAACATTTTACCGTATTAGACCTCATCAATATAGACCTGAACAATTACAACGCGCTTAACCTCCGCTGTCTTGGCGGACGCAAGGGGCTTGGCCGGGAGATTCGCGTTGTAGACCTGAACCGCCCGGGGCTGACGCTGTCTGGTTTCTTTGATTCCTTTGCCTTTGAGCGGATACAGCTCTTTGGCAAGGGAGAATCGTGCTACCTTGAAAAGCTGGCAGCGGAGGGCAACCTTGAGACGATTAAACAGCTATTCACCTACCCCATTCCCTGCTGTATCTTTTCCCACGGACTGTCGCCGGAACGCATGTTTTTCGAGATGGCGGAAAAGGCGCAGTGTCCTGTACTGCAAACTGAACTCAGCTCAACAGAAATTCATGTGCGGCTCATGCGGGTACTCTCCGATATATTTGCGCCGATGCAGGACATACACGGCAATCTGGTGGAAGTGTATGGCTTGGGCATACTGCTGCTCGGCGATTCAGGCGTGGGGAAGAGTGAAACCGCCCTTGAACTCATCAAGCGCGGACACCGGCTGGTTGCCGACGATGTGGTAAACATACACTGTGTCAATGGGAACATACTCTTAGGCTCAGGGGCGAACAAGATCATTAGTCATCACATGGAGATACGGGGCATTGGCATCATCAATGTTCCTTACCTCTTTGGCGTTGGCGCGATCCGCGAGCGCAAGCAGATACAACTCGTTACTAAACTTGAGGAATGGGACGCAAAGAAGAACTACGACCGCTTTGGCGAGGACGAGCAGTACATGGAACTGCTGGGGGTCAACATCCCCAAAGTGGATATTCCAGTGCGGCCGGGCAGAAACGTGCCTATCATCATAGAAACCGCAGCTATGAACGAGCGCCTCAAGCAGATGGGGTACAATGCGGCAAAGGAATTCAACCAAAATATTCTCAAGTGGATAGAAAGTGATCCCATACGTTCAGTATACTTTGGAAGTGAAGACATCATTTAGTCCATGCCCACTATGGCCGGTTCTATAGAAAATAATTTCATAATAAGGAAGTTTAATATGATAGAAAAAGTTATAACGGTATCCAATCGCGCAGGTATTCACGCCCGTCCTGCCGCCATGCTGGTACGCGCTGTAAATGCTTTTACCTGTACCATTCACCTTACACGGGGAACCTACACGGTCAACGCGAAATCCATTATGAGCGTTATCACGTTGGGCGCGGCCTATGGCGCAAAGATCACGATTAAGGCTGACGGCGCTGATGAACAGGACGCGGTTGACACTATAGTCCGGCTTTTTGAGTCAAAATTTGAGGAAGATTAGGGTTCTATGACAAACTACGATGCTGATTTACTCATTCTCGGCGCTGGTCCCGCTGGCCTGAGCGCCGCACAGTATGGCGCGCGCGCTGCTCTGCGCGTACTGGTGCTTGAACAACTTGCACCGGGCGGCCAGGCCCTGCTCATCGACACCCTTGAGAACTACCCCGGACTTATCCCCGCTCGTTCCGGCTTTGACTTTGCCGACGTCATGCGCCGGCAAGCCGAAAACTTTGGGGCGCGCTTCATCACCGCCACCGCTACCTCCGTTAGCGCCACTGGTGCCAGACACTCGGTTCCCTTCACAGTAACGCTTGATGATGGCAAGAAACTCACCGCGCTAACAGTGCTTGTCGCCACTGGCGCCAGACACCGTTTGCTGGGGATACCCGGTGAGCGTGAACTTGCGGGCATGGGCGTGTCGTACTGCGCTACCTGCGACGGCCCCTTCTTCAAGGGCAAAAAAATCTTCGTGGTAGGCGGTGGCGACGCAGCGTGCGATGAGGCGCGGTATCTCGCACGCCTGTCGCCCCACGTCGTTCTCATCCACCGCCGCGCTGAGTTTCGGGCGCAAAAGGCGCTGGTCGAGCGGGTGATGAATGACCCCCGCATCGAGGTTCGTCTTAATACCCGTATGCTGGAAATACACGGCAGCAACAAGGTTTCATCCGTAGCGCTTGAAACCAACGGCGTAACCCATGAGGAGTCGGCAGACGCGGTTTTCATTTTCGCCGGTAGCGTCCCGCAGGTGCCAGACTTGCCGCCATTGCTGACAAACAACGACCAGGGATACATCATCACCGACCAGTCGATGACGACCTCTATTCCCGGCATCTTTGCCGCCGGTGATGTCCGCGCCACGCCATTCCGTCAGGTAGTAGTCGCGGCGGCGGAAGGCGCGATAGCGGCGCACAGCGCGGCTGCGTATATCGACGAACTGGAACGATAAACATGAGCCTGTTCCAGTATTCGGTTGAGATCATAACCCGGACCGCTCCATAAAGCGGCGATAGAAGCGATGAAAGCGCGGCGCATCCTTCGAGTGCAGAGTGTTTGCAC
>JAITFA010000150.1 GCA_031281685.1 Treponema sp.
TCCCTATGCTCTCAAACAACCAAACCAGCTTCGCCTTAGCGCTGCTTGTTTCATCTGTTCTTAATCTACTGCATCTAAAAAATTCTGTCAAGCATTTCTCCACACTTCCTCAAAAAAAATCTCTGTGCCTAACCTACACTTTTATATCTTGTCACATGATTCTTGATAAAGTATGCTGAAACCATGAAAGTCTGGTTTAAGCTCTTAATGGGTTCTATACTGGGTCTACTGCTGGGTAGATTTATGCCTTCCGAGAATCAGCAGTTACTTGATATCTTGGTGTGGCTCTCGGACTTAGCCATCAAGATTGGACGCTACGCAGTAGTGCCCATTATCCTCTTTTCTTTGACTATTGCGGTCTATGAGCTTCGGCAAACCAGCTCTTTCTGGCCATTGGTATTCCGTTCCATACTGGTAATGCTTGGAAGTTCAGTCTTTGTTATCGGAATTGGACTTCTGGTAATCTCATTTTTTCCTTCCATTAGAATACCTGTTCTAAGCGGAGAAGATGTCGAGACTATCGCGCTCAATTTGAAAGAAAGTGTCAACTTGTTGTTTCCAGCCAATATGTTCTCTGCGCTGGTAAGCGATGGGATATACCTTTTTCCGATCTGTGTCTTCGCGTTTTTTGTGGGCATGGGCCTTTCCTATGATCGCAGCTTTTCCAAGTCAATCATTAGTCTGGTGGATTCTCTTTCAAGAATCTTCTATTATGTAGGCATCTTCTTCTCTGAAATTCTGGGGCTGGCTATCATCGTCCTGAGCGCGTATTGGGCCGTCCGCTACCGCGACATTCTTCAAGACAGCCGATTTCTGCCGCTCATCTCCCTGTTGGGTGTCCTAAGCGCGGTTATGGGTTTTGTTCTTTTGCCGATGTTTCTCTACTTCATGGGGGGGAAGCAATACTCTTTCAGCGCTGTGTACAGTTCTCTGGGACCAGCCTTGACCGCGTTTTTCTCCGGCGACATTAACTTTACCCTGCCGGTACTCATACAGCACGCCAAAGAGAATCTGGGCGTCCGTAGGAGGAGCATTGCGGTTACCGCGCCGCTTTTTACCACTTTTGGCAGAGCAGGCAGCGCTATGGTCGCCGCAGTCGCGTTCATGGTGATCATCAAATCCTATTCCAGCCTGGAGATATCGCGCTCGGTTGTGATCTCGATAGGGTTAAACGCGCTCTTCCTTTCGCTTTGCCTTGCCCGCTACCCGGGAAGTGGCGCGTATATCGCCCTCGCGGTGCTTTGCCAGAACTTCGGCGATGATGTTACGGCATCAGGCTATCTTATCCTCAAACCGATCGCGTTCTTCCTTATCTCTATAGGAACATTTCTGGACATTATGATTTCGTTCTTTGCCAGCTACGCGATTGGAAAAATAAGTAACTTGCAAGAAAGCCGAAGTCCGAAAAATTTTATCTAAAGCAGTTCCGTTCTTCCCGCTTCGCGGATTTGTTCTACGATCTCCCGAATACGTTGGGTTTCACCCTTTCGGGCAACCAGTACCGAAGCCGTACCACCGTCTTTCCCAGAACGCGCCACCACGATGAGGTCTTTGACTCCGCAAAGTGCGACTGGTATGTCGGCGTCAACGAAACAGGATTCCGCGCCCGCCTCGTACACCTCAGCGCCGTTGCTTCCCGCAAGCGGCGCGTATTCGTCCCAGCTTCCGATATCACGCCACGCGAAATCCGCCGCGACCATGAATGTCTGTGCGCATCGTTCGGCAATCGCGTAGTCAAAGGAAACGCGCTTGCTTTCACGGTAGGCATCGGCAAGGCCAGCCCACGCGCCGAGTATCTGTAGGCCGCTCTCGGTCGTGTAGGCGCTGGCGGATGGAGGCGGCAATCTATCAAAGGGTACAAACACGTCAGGCGCGAGACGGGCGAATTCTCCAAGCATGAAACCAGAAGTAAACGCGAACATGCCGGAGTTCCAATAGAAACCGCCAGCCTCCAGAAAACGCTCTGCAGTCAGCTTATCCGGCTTTTCCCGAAACGAGGCAACCTTGAAAGCGCCAGCCAGATGCTCCGCGACCTCAATATACCCATAGGCGGTTTCCGGCTTGGTAGGTGGTATACCAAAAACCACCAGCGCGTCCTGATTCAGCGCGGTTTTATATGCCACGTCAGCATTTATCTTAAACACCTCAAGTGGCGCGATGATGTGGTCGCTGGTCAGTACGAGAATAGTACGGTCTCCATCCATATCAACGTATTTGACGCCACAGGCAATGGCTGCCGCCGTGTTCTTTGCCTCCGGCTCCAGTATCAATACCATACGCCGCCGCGCTTCTTCGCCAAAACGAGCGCACTCGGCAAGAACAAGCGGCATATAACACTCGGCAGCAATGATGATGAGCCGCCCGTCCGCCGCAAGTACGGCGAGGCCACGTTCAAGGGCGCTTGCGAAAAAGGTTTGATAGGCGCCGTCCGATGGCATGTTCTTTTCACTGTCTTTAGAGCAGTACGTCAGGAACTGCTTGGGCTTTGCCGCGTTGCTAGCAGGCCAGAGCCGCGTTCCTGAACCGCCTGCCATGATGATACAATCACTAAACATGGGGAGAGTATAGCGTTTCAAGCAATATAAACAAAGCCCCTCGCCATAAGACGAGGGGCTGTAAACAGGAAACGCCGCGTTTTATGAAGGTTCCACAGGCGCTTCAGCTTGTATACGCGCCTCAATGCAATGGGTACACAAACTAGCCATATTGCGCACAACGACACGCCGCACGACTCTCATTTCACACAGCTACTACGCAGTTACCGCCGCATCCACATCGTCATTGTTACCCACCCGTCTATCCACGCCGATTCCTTCAAAGAAGTGTTTACGCGTCAAGAGCTTATAGCATAAAAAACGCCGGTTAGCTGAGGCTAACCGGCGTCTCTGCTTCACACGCCCGATCAGACGCGGCGTGTTTCACGGTGTCTGACACCCCATATCGTACCGCCCCACGTTTCCGTCTGTGTTTACTAATTTTCAATCACATACTCAATTCCTTCAATACGTGCCTGATCCGCCACTTACCGCTATTTGAGTTCCCGTTTTTAAAAATTGTAACAGAATCCAATGCTTTCTCCTCTTTCTTCACCGGCTTTTATCGCTGTCACACAAAAATAATGCATCGCTGAGTAATTTCCAGAATAGTTAAAAACCCACCGTTGCGAATAGTCAAATGTTGTCGCGAAAATCCCTCCGTCATCACAGATTAGTTCTGTCGTGTCAGGATGCGTCTTCCCTCCATCAGTTGTATATGTATTTTTATATACTTTATAATATACCGTCCCAGGCACCGCGTTCCATTTGAGTCGTATGGATTGAGTTATAGTATTCGAATAGACGCTTGTGTTTTTGCTTCTTTCCATTGTTA
>JAITFA010000001.1 GCA_031281685.1 Treponema sp.
TTATACTTCCAAAACCACTACGGCGCAGTCTTGTATTTGGGGTTCCACGATATTTTATGTTACCAACTCCGGAAATATCCGCCGTCAAACTATCTACGGCCCAAATAGCTACGGTGCCAATACCGCTAATCTGAATGGAAGCATTGTTTATTTTAAAGTCTTCCCCGTTAAACTTACAAGCTCCGAAAATATTGACTTCCGCATCTTTGCTAGCTCCAATTATGGTAAATGTTCCGGCTCCATTAACCCTAGCGGAAAAATTCTCACATTCTATGTTACCATCTATTTCTCCAGCTCCATTGATTTCTATCGAAAATGATGAAACTTTTAGTTTATCAATTATTTCGACTTTCCCAACAGCATCAATTGAAATACCGGACATTTTAGGGCTATAAATATCGACAATAAAATCATTTGCCAGCCTTCTTGTTGTTTCAATCTCCAATACATTGTTAGTTGCATTAATTTCAACATATTGGTTTAAATTGGAATCAATAGCAAGACTTAAACGATATTCTTCACTTGAATGAATACGGACTATGCTTTTTCCGTCAGAACCATTATTGTTTGAAGAGGCAGTGGTTATCTGTATTTTCTCAAAAGCCGGCATGGTTCTATCAGATATTACGGTATCTCCATTACCCCTTATACTGTCGTAATTAGCGGAGGCACACATCGTGGAAACCGCTATTATGAAAATGAGATTAAACAAAACAAATTTTTTCATATCAAACTCCTTGATGTTTAAGTATGAATCAAGATTTGTTCTTTATCAAGTATCTTTGCAATTTTATTGGAAAAAATGTAAGCCTCATGTCCTCTAACTTCTTTATTGCCGGGGCCTGTTTACGCGGCTGCTTAGCGTACACAAAAGCGCCGTTCCACACAGCGGGATTTACCCCGCGGCAGAACGGCGGGATTCGTTATTTCAGGTACAGCGGGCGTTCCACATACTTCGTGTGCAGCAGCTCGTGCGCCTTATGTCCATTCGGCTCGCCGAGGAACTCCTTATACACCTGCTGGATAAAGGGGTTCTGGTGCGAACAGCGATACTGGGACTGGGCGTCGTCGGTGTAGAGACCAGCGGCGCGTTTGGTGCGGATGTCGTCAACACAGCCGTAAGGTTGGCCACCGCCAGCGACACAACCGCCACGGCACGCCATCACCTCGATAAAGTGGTAGGGCGGCTCTTTACCGGCTTTGCGCGCATCGCGGATTTCATTCAGTACGGCGGCAATGTTGCCCATCTGATGCGCAACCGCTATGCGAAGTTTCTTGCCGTTGATGTCGATCTCAGTGGACTTCACGCCCTCAAGACCGCGCACGGGCGTCAGGTTCACGTCGCTGAGTTCCTGCTTGGTGATGAGGTAGTAGGCGCTGCGAACAGCCGCTTCCATCACGCCGCCGGTTGCGCCGAAAATCGTGCCTGCGCCAGTATAAGGGCCAAGGGGGTTATCGGCTTCTTCATCCGGCAGGTCGAGTATCTGAATACCAGCCTGCTTGATCATGCGGGCAAGTTCACGGGTCGTGATCGAAATGTCCACGTCATAGCCATAACCCGCGCTCTTCATGTCGTCGTTGCGCTGAGTCTCCCACTTCTTGGCGGTACAGGGCATCACTGACACCGAGTAGACCGTCGCCGGGTCTACGCCGGCTTTCTGCGCCCAATATGCCTTGATCATCGCGCCCATTATCTGCTGGGGCGACTTCGCGGTAGAGAAGTTCGGAATCATGTCCGTGTAATACTTCTCCATGTAGTCAACCCACGCGGGGCAACAGCTCGTGATGAGCGGTAGGTCGCCGCTGTTGGTGAGGCGCTTCACCAGTTCAGTGCCTTCTTCCATTATAGTGAGGTCTGCGGAGAAGTTCGTATCAAACACGGTCTTGAAACCGAGTCTGCGGAGCGCGGCGTAGATTTTCTTGGTGACAAGCGCGCCGGGTTCCAAGCCGAACTCTTCGGCAAGCGCGACACGCACCGCAGGGGCAATTTGTACCACTGTATGCACGTTGGTTTTTTGGAGTGCGTTCCACACGTTTACCGTGTCGTCGCGCTCGTAGATGGCGCCAACCGGACAATGCGCGGCGCACTGACCGCACTTGATGCAGGGACTGTCGCCAAACGCGGTGTCCGCGGCGCTGGCTATGCGTCCACTGAAGCCGCGTCCGAGGAATTCAAGCGCCCACACGTTCTGCACGGACTGGCAGACCTTTACGCAACGGCCACACCGCACACACTTTTCAGGGTTAAGCACGATGGCGGGGTTAGTGTCGTCAATGGGGAGCTTGTTAAGCAGTTTGGCGAAGGGGCTTTCGCGGATGCCAAACTCTTCGGCGAGGGTTTGCAGCTCGCAACTGCCGTTGCGAGGACACTGGAGACAGTCGTTGGGGTGGTTGGACAGGATGAGTTCAACCACTGTGCGACGAACCTCAATGAGTTCAGGGTCGTGGGTAACGATGTCCATGTTCTCCGCGACAGCGGTGGTACAGGCTCGCGCCATGCGAGGGCTGCCGGGACCAGCGGTTCGCACGATGCAGAGGCCGCAGGAACCCCACGGGGGAAGGTCAGGGTTATAGCAGAGGGTCGGAATCTTGATGTTGACCTTCTTTGCCGCATCAAGAATCGAGGTTCCTTCCTCAACTTGAAGCGCTATGCCGTTTATCTTGCAATTTACCATAGTCTTTTTCTCCTTACGCCTTGACAATGGCGCCGAATTTACAATTCCTGAAACATTCGCCGCACTTGATACACTTGCTCTGATCAATGACGTGGACTTTCTTCACCTCGCCAGCGATACAGTTGACCGGACAACGCTTGGCGCAGAGCGTGCAGCCCTTGCACTTTTCCGCCACGACCTCGTAACGCAGGAGCTTCTTACACTTGCCTGCGCGACATTTTTTGTCGTTGATATGCTCAAGGTACTCGTCCCTAAAGTTCTTCACTGTGGACAGGGTGGGATTCGCCGCCGTGGAACCGAGCGCACAGAGCGACGCCTTGGTCATGGCTTTACCGATGGCTTCCAGTTTGTCGAGGTCAGCCTCTTCGCCGTTGCCTGACGTGATCTTGTTGAGGATCGTCAGTATTTGGCTGGTACCAATACGGCAGGGCGAACACTTGCCGCAGGACTCGTCAACGCAGAAGTCCATGTAGAAACGCGCCACGTCTACCACGCAGTCATCTTCGTCCATAACGATCATGCCGCCCGAACCCATCATGGAACCCATGAGGGTGAGTTGCTTGAAGTCAATGGGGGTATCCAGCGCCGCTTCGGTCAAAATACCGCCGGATGGACCGCCGGTCTGCACGCCCTTGAACTTTTTGCCGTTCTTGATGCCGCCGCCGATGTCAAAGATGATCTCGCGCAGGGTTGTACCCATTGGCACCTCAACAAGACCGGAGTTCTGCACCTTGCCGGTGAGGGCAAAAACTTTTGTGCCTTTGGAATCCTCTGTTCCCATTGAGGCGAACCACGCGCCGCCTTTGGTGAGTATCGCGGGAATGTTTGCGTACGTCTCGACGTTGTTGATAACCGTCGGCTTAGCCCAGAGCCCGGAAAAGGCTGGAAAAGGAGGCTTTGGCGTGGGCATACCGCGCTGACCTTCGACTGAGCGCATGAGCGCTGTTTCCTCGCCGCAGACAAACGCGCCCGCGCCAAGGCGTATCTCGATGTCAAAGTCAAAGCCTGAGCCTAGAATGTCCTTGCCGAGTAAGCCGTATTCTTTCGCCTGCTTCAAAGCGATTTCAAGACGGTTTACCGCCAGTGGGTATTCCGCTCGGATATACACAAAGCCTTGATTAGAGCCAATGGTCTTGCCGCAGATCGTCATGGCTTCGATGACGGAATGAGGATCGCCTTCAATCGTAGAACGGTCCATGTACGCGCCCGGATCGCCCTCGTCGGCGTTACAGACCACGTACTTCACGTCGTTCTGCACCTTGCGGGTAGTATCCCACTTCATCCAGGTGGGAAAGCCCGCGCCGCCGCGTCCGCGAAGTCCCGATGTTTTGAGCTCGCCGATGATGTATTCCGGCTGCCATTCAAAGAGCGCCCTCTCAAGGCTCCCGTACCCGTCGCCGTGAGCGATGTACTCGTGAATGTCCTCTGGATTGAGGACGCCGCAATTCCGCAGAACCACGCGCACCTGCTTTTGATAGAAACCGATAGGCGGCAGGTCCGCAAGCGCGGAGCCGCTCGCAGCGGCAACCTTTCCCTCGGCGTCTTTGTACATAAGGCGCGTAAGTTCTTTCCCGCCAATCACTTGTTCAGCGATGATGTCCTTAGCGTCCTCCGGTTTTACTTCGACATAAAACGAATTTTCCGGCAGGACTTTGACGATAGGCCCTTTCTCGCAGAACCCGAAACAGCCGGTCTTGATAACCTGCACCTTGTCGGACACGCCCTGTTTCTTGGCTTCCTCGATGAGTTCCTCGTAAATCTCGACGCCCTTGTTTGACTGACAGGCGGTTCCGCCGCAGGTCATGATGTAATGACATCCGGGCTTTCTGAAAACAGCGCTTTGAGCTTCCCGCAGTTGATGCAGGCCCTCTCTGGTCAGTTTTGCCATTGTATACCCCCTTATTTGTATTTCTCGAAAATTTTAGGAAGCTGAGACTTGGTTAGCTTGCCATACGTCTCGTTCCCGATGGTCATAACCGGCGCCAGCCCGCAACAGCCTATGCACCGAACCGGGTCCACGGAGAAAAGCCCGTCCGCAGTAACCTCATCCTCTTTGATCTTGAGCATGTCCCTCGCTTCTTCAATGAGATCGCCGCCGCCTTTGAGGTAGCAGGCGGTTCCGAGACACACGGAAACCTTGTGTTTACCCGGCTTGCTTGTTTTGAAGAAGTGGTAAAACGTAACCACGCCGTAGATGCGAGCCAGCGGGATGCCGGTGAGTACAGCGAGTTTTTCCGCCGCCTGCCGTGAGATAAACCCATAGGTCTCTTGGGTCTTGTGCAGCATCATGATGAGACTGCCCGGTTTGACCTTCCATTCGTCGATGAACGCCAGCAGTTCCGGCGGGAATTCAATGACTTCCCCGCTTTGCGCTTGTGTCATAGTAGTACCTCCATTCGTATTGGAAAATTGGATAAAATTTATCTTATAAAAGATGCCTCCATTTTATCTTTATTGAGCAATTTGCACAAGCTAAGTTTTTCTATTTATTAGCCTCGAAATGACTTGACAATGTTGGAGAGTTTCGGATAACGTGCAAGTGACAGTCGGAGATTCATTGAGGCAACAAAGGGTCGTTCGGCGACCCTTTTTTATTATCACTGGAAAGGAAGAGTATGCGATTTACCCCAAGAGAAGAGGACCCCTTGTTTGACTGGGTTGAGGCTGTAACGCGAGGTCTGGGCTTGTCCCTTATTGAGCTGTCTGTGTCTCGTCACAAGGGGAGCGTGCAGGTTAGGGCTACGATTTATAAAGCAGGAAGCGTTGGGCTTGAAGACTGCTCGCGGGTGCATCGTGCGATGTTACCCCGTCTGGAACTGGCCTTTCCTGAGGTGGAACTCTTTGTAGAGGTCTCGTCGCCCGGAATTGATCGTGTTATCAAGGACGCTTCTGAATTTGCGTATTACAAGGGGCGCTGGGTGAAGTGTTATAGGACCGATATTTCCGAGTGGTCGCGTGGCGTTCTTGTTGACGCTGATGAAAAGCGTCTGGTGTTGAATGCTGATGGAAAAGCTAGTGATATACCATATAATGTTATCGCTAAGGCGAAGTTGGATTGGGAGGTGTAAGTTCGTGGCAATCAATATGTCGGAAGTAATCCTCCAGCTCATGCATGACCGGAGTATGCCGGAGGATCTCATCCTGCGGACTATCGAAGAAACCCTTCTCGCGGCTTATAAACGCCGCTATGGAAGTATGGAGAACGCGATTGTCCGGTTTAATGATGAGCGGGAAGTTTCGATTCACGCAAAGAAGAAAATTGTTAATGGCGAAGAGGACGGCGTCGATCCTTTATGGGAAATAGACATTACGGAAGCGCGGGAACTCCATCCTGACGCGGAAGTGGGAGATGAGATTCTGATCGAGATTGATCCCAGAAAAGAGTTTGACCGGCTTTCCGTGCAGATTGGCAAGCAAACCGCTCGCCAGTCCCTGCGGGAGATACAGAAGGACAGTCTCTATGCCGAATACCGTGATAAGGTTGGTGAGATTATCATCGGCTATTACCAGAGGGAACGAAACGGGACTATCTATGTGGACTTGGGTAAAATGGAAGGGATACTGCCCCGAAAGTACCAGTCGCCACGCGAAAGTTACCATGCGAATGATCGGATCAAGGCGCTTATTACTGAGGTGAACAAGACGCCGTCCGGCTGTCAGGTGGTGCTTTCACGAACCCATACGGATTTTGTGCGGGGGCTGTTTGAGCAGGAGGTGCCGGAAATCTATGATAAGACCGTGGAGATACATAAGATCGTACGTGAACCGGGGTATCGAACCAAGCTTGCGGTATATTCCAACCGCGAGGAAGTAGACCCGGTAGGCGCTTGTGTTGGGCCAAAGGGCGGGCGTATTCAGATGGTTATCAAGGAACTTGAGGGTGAAAAGATTGATATTCTCAAGTATGATCCAGCGCCGAGGCGTTTTATCAAAAACGCGCTTTCTCCCGCTGAGGTACGGGACGTAATCATCCTTGATGAGAGTAAACATCAGGCTTTGGCAGTGGTGAGTGATTCCCAGCTTTCCCTTGCCATTGGTAAGCAGGGACTGAATGTGCGGCTTGCCAACCGGCTCGTGGACTGGAACATTGATGTGAAGACCGACGCCCAGTTCGCGGAGATGGATGTTGCCACTGAATCGCGGCGTGCGGTCTCCGCCTTGTTTGGTGAAACAGACAACTACGGGGAGGTTTCCCGTATCTCCGAACTGCCCGGTGTGGATCAGGCTGTTGTTAATGCCCTGCTGGAAAACGGCACTGACTTTATTCAAGACTTCCTTGAGCTTTCGGAAGAAGATATGAAGAACTTACCGAATATCAATGCGGAACAGCTTGATGCCCTGCGTAAGCTCATTGATGAGTATGTTGTGCTTGTGGAAGAAGAGGAAGAAGAGAGCGGGGAAGATGGTACTGAGATCGCTGGGAATATTGCTGAAACCGAAGCGGGCGAGAGCGTGGCTGAACCGAAAACGTCCGTTTCCAGTAGCGCTGAAAACGAAGAGGCTGAGGAATATGAGTGTCCTGAGTGTGGCGCGAAGATAACACTGGATATGACAAATTGTCCGAATTGCGGTATCGGATTGAGCTTTGAATTCGAAGACGAATGAGCCAGTAGCGGCGCACGTCTTAAAAGTTATAAGATAAGATAAAGGTGGAACATGGCTGAGGAAAAAGAAAGCACCCAGAAACCGGCGGATTCTCGCCCTAAGGCGGAACTCATTAAGCATGCCCAGAATGAGCATGAGGTCAATCCTTCTGAAAGTGGCGCTTCGTCAGGAAGCGGCGCTCAGGATCACAGCGAGCGTCGCAAGGTAATCGTGGTGAAAAAGAAGCCTGCTGGACCTGCCAGAAAAGCTCAGCCTAAGGTGGTGGTTAACCGTGGCACTCCGACCCCTGGCGGGGAGCATACAGCGACCAAGCCGGCTGAAGAGCGCGGCGGAACGCTGGCAACGACCGAGCGACGTGATACCGAAGTCCGGCAGAAAGAACAGGCATCCGCCGGACCAGTGTCCAGCGCCGGGGAACAGCCCGCTAGGAAACCGGCTGAGGCAAAGCCCACGCCTCAACAAACAGAGACTAAGCCGCCTGAAACGGGACAGCCAGCAGCGACCAAACCCGCGGTCGGCGTTACCTCGTTTCCCCTAACACGGCGCCCTCAAGTGGCGGTGGGTAAGGTTGGCGGTAAGTTCGTAGGCCCACGTCCTCCAGTGGACAACAGCGCGTCTCGTAGCAGTAGCGGCGTTCATTCATCGCCTTCGCCATTTCCACAGCGTCCGCCTTCAGCGGTGGGCAGAGTCGGAGGCCGTCCGGTTGGCCGCCGTGATGAGCGCGGTGGCGATAACCGGACAGGTCAGCAGGGCGGTGGTGGCCGCTGGTCAGGGCAAGATCGTGGTGGTGCGCCACGACCCGCTGGTCCCAGACCCGGCGGCGCTCCAGTGAGCAGACCGGGTAATTTTAGCGGTTCCCGACCCGTGGGCGGCAGACCGCCGATAGGACAGCGAAGCAGTGGGGCGGCTCCTCAGACATCGTCGTTGACAGACGGAAAGACCCCTGTGAAAAAAACGTTTAAGGCAAAGAAGCCCGTTTATACCCGCAGGGAAAAAGAAAAGGAAATGGAGGAAAAACTTCTCCAGACCAAAAAGAAGATCGCGCATATCGCTAATCCAGTACCAAAATCCATTGACATCATGGAAGTAGTTTCAGTCTCTGATTTGGCTCGCAAGATGAACCTCAAAGCCTCTGACCTCATCCAAAAGCTTATGCGTCTAGGCATGATGGTTACGATTAATCAGCAGATTGACGCTGATACTGCGACCCTGCTGGCAGCGGAGTTCGGGGCTGACGTGCGAATCATTAGCCTCTACGACGAAACGGTTATCGAAACCGCCGCCGACAACGTGGAGTCTATGTTTCCACGACCGCCAGTGGTTACGGTTATGGGACACGTTGACCACGGTAAGACAAAACTCCTCGACGCGATCCGAAGCGCCAACGTGGTTGCTGGTGAATTCGGCGGCATTACCCAGCATATCGGCGCATACATGGTAGACACGCCCAACGGCAGAATATCCTTCCTTGATACGCCCGGTCATGAGGCGTTCACCCGTATGCGGGCGCGTGGAGCGCAGGTAACGGACATCGTGGTACTCGTAGTCGCGGCTGATGACGGGGTTATGCCCCAGACCATTGAGGCCATCAACCACGCCAGAGAAGCCAATGTACCTATCATTGTTGCGGTAAACAAGATCGACAAAGCAGAAGCCAATCCCGACAAAGTTAAAAGCCAGCTTTCAGACATGGGCTTACAGCCGGAAGAATGGGGCGGTCAGACCATGTTCGTGGAAATTTCCGCCTTAAAGAAGCAGGGCATAGACAAACTTATCGAATCCATACTTTTGCAGGCTGAAATCCTCGACATCAAGGCTGATTATAACCGAAACGCGGAGGGCAAGGTACTTGAATCGCGCATCGATCACGGTCGTGGTACGGTTGCTACAGTCATGATCGAGAAAGGCACCTTACATGTAGGCGATTCTTTTGTGGCTGGCGTCTGGCCCGGCAGGGTACGGGCGCTCTTTAACGACAAGGGCGAGCGGGTTGAGGAAGCCACGCCAGCCATGCCCATTGAGGTAATCGGTTTTGAGGAAGGCATTCCCAATGCCGGCGATCCCATGCAGGTCGTGGAGGACGAGAAGATAGCGCGGAGTATTTCTGCCAAACGGCAGGAACTCAAGCGCTTTGAGGACGCAAAGAACATCAAGAAGATCACGCTCGATACGGTATACCAGACCATTCGGGAAAGCGAGATGAAGGAACTCAAGGTTATCATCAAATCCGACGTGCAGGGTTCCGCCGAAGCGCTCCGCTCAAGTCTGGAAAAGCTGTCTAACAAGGAAGTGCGGCTCAACGTGATTCAGGCTCTCCCCGGCGCAATCAACGAAGGCGATGTGGAACTGGCCATCGCGTCCAACGCCATCATCGTGGGCTTCAATGTGCGCCCAATTCCCAAGGCTAAAACCCTCGCGGATCAGGAAAAGGTGGACATCCGTAAATACAACATTATCTACAAGGCAGTCGAGGAAATCAAACTTGCCATGGAAGGTATGCTCACCCCAGATACTAAGGAAGAGCTTATCGCCACAGTGGAGGTACGGAACACGTTCATCGTACCCAAAGTGGGTACTATTGCCGGCTGTTATGTGCTGACTGGAACTGTGAAACGAAGCGCCAGCGTCAACCTTATCCGCGACCATGTGGTGATTCATAGCGGCAAGATTTCCTCCCTGCGCCGTTTTAAGGACGACGTGCGTGAAGTTGCCGCTGGCTACGAGTGTGGCATGGGTATTGAAGACTTCTCCGACATCAAAGTAGACGATCAGATCGAGGTCTTTGAGATAGTGGAAGTGGCGCGGAAACTGAGTTAGGATCAAGAAAACATGGCTGAATACCGAACAGAACGAATAGGGCGTCTTATCCAGGAAAAGATAGGCGCCCTTATTGTGGAAGGCAGAATCAAGGACCCGCGAGTTAATCCATTTCTTTCAATTACACGAGTGAGCGTGTCGCGGGACTTGGCTTGGGCTGAGGTGTATGTTTCGAGTTTCCGCTCCGAAACGAACATTGAGCATGGAGTCGCGGGTCTGCAAAGCGCAGCCGGCTTCATTCAGGCGCAACTCGCCGCAGTCATGCGTATACGGCAGACGCCCCGTCTCCGTTTCCACGCTGATAGCAGCTTGAAAGAAGGCTTTGACATAATCCATAAGCTCGACGAGCTTAAAGCCAGCGGACTGAAACGTAACGACCCGCTCTCGTCAGAACCAGACATAGCCCAGACCAGCGATGGCGAAACCTATTGAAGCTGCTGGCCTGATCCTCCTGAACAAACCGGCTGGCCTTACCTCATTCACATCGTTAAACAGGGTGAAACGCGCCTTTTCTACCGGCAAAGTGGGACACACCGGTACATTGGATAAATTTGCCCAAGGTCTGCTCGTGGCGCTCGTAGGGCGAGCGGTGAAGCTGACTCCCTGGTTTTCCGGTTGTGACAAGTGGTATGAGGGAATCATTCGGCTTGGTCTTGAGACCGACACCTTAGACCCGGAAGGCGCTCCTGTCGCTGAAGCGGAGATTCCCACGCGGGAACAGCTTGAGACCGCGTTACCCGCGTTTCGCGGCGACATACTACAGGAACCACCTGTGTATTCAGCCCTGCATATTGACGGGAAACGCGCTTCGGCGCTGGCCCGCAGCGGCGAGACCGTGTCCATGCGAAAGCGTCCGGTATCAGTTTACGCGCTGGAACTGCTTGAGTATGAGCCGCCTTTGGCTCATATCCGTGTTCACTGTTCAAGCGGAACATATATCCGCTCTCTGGCGCGGGACATCGCGCTTGCCGCTGCTTCGCGTGGCCACCTTGTTTCTCTCACCCGCACCGCGATTGCGGGCTTTTGCTTATCAGACGCGCTTGCTGACGATGAGTCAGCGTCGCTTCAAGCCTCGCTCAGACCCATTGATACGCGGGTCTTTGCCGCGCTCAAGATACCGGTTCTGATAGTGAGCGACGAAACCGCCCGCAGCATGGCTCAGGGCAAGCGCCTTGAAGGGCTTAACGCAAACCTAAACGGAGACA
>JAITFA010000174.1 GCA_031281685.1 Treponema sp.
GATCAGCCGTCGAACTTCGAGGTGTTGGGGAGTAACGAGGTATCAGGGCGGAGTCGCATACAGATCACGGTCTTTGATCTCCGCGCCCTGTATCACGAATGGGGCTTCAAAAGGGGAGACGCCATCCTCTGTGAGACCCATGACTGGACCGAAGGAATCTATACCATAAGTTACCTCAGCGCGGAAAAGCGGCGGGCGCTTATGGCGTCTTCCGCGAGATGGATAAGCGCGCTGGAGACTGGTTTTCGCAAAGTCTTTGATACCCGCGGTTTTGTTGAGGAGATCGATGAGCAGATCGCCTACGCCTACTACTATGCCGGGCCTGCTATCCTCAAAACACCGCCGATACACTTGGGCGGCTTCATTGAGCTGACCAATAAGGTGCATATACTGTCTATGGGCTTTGAGACAAAGCTCTGGTATGACAAAGACCTGAAATTTTCCCAGTACCTCAAAGACGCTGATTCGGGCCAGCCCTCCCAGGTCGCGGCGCCGGGCAGCATGGAAGCCCTGCTTGACGAACTCAACGCGCCCTGCTCTGTCGTGGAAATTGAGGCTTTTATGCGCGACGAGTTTTTCCGGCGCAAGGGTATTATTGCGCCTGATGAGCTTGGCGATTACACCGAAGCTGTTGTTCTGAGGATTTTTCGGGATCACGCCAAACAGTTCTCGGAGCAGCAATGGTCTGCTATCGAAAAGCTGTTCAGCAAACTATGGACAAAAGTCAGCAAGTCCTACAACTACTTTCAGGATCAGGTGGGAGGCAAGGTCAGAAACGGCCTGCTGGTGATTCTGGAAGACTACTTCGAGTGGATGGAAGGACTTAGCCGTCGTTTTACGATTTCCGCTGATTCGCCGGCGCAGTATGTGGCTGGGCTGGGACAGTATATAGCCAGCTTCACCTCGTACTTTGAGTTACTCAACAACATTGGTCCTGACGATGAACAGGACGCCAAGGAACTCTACGAAATTCTGCCGCACATAAACGAAACCATTGAAATGATGAAGCAGAGCGCGGAAGAGCAGTTCAGCGCTGAGACGCCCCAACGCCCCCAGCTTCGTCTGGTTCAGCCTGACGACGACAAGCCAAAGCATATCTTTGTTTTCAGGATCACGCTCAAGGATATTAAACCGCTGATCTGGCGGACCGTGCAGGTTCCCGGATGTTTCACATTGGGAGAACTGCACTACGTGATTCAGGACGTCATGGACTGGACCGACACCCACCCGCACTGTTTTGAGATAAACGGGGTTCGCTATAGCTCAAACTCGGACGATGAGTATACCTCACTGAACATGGAACTGGAGGACGAACACGCCTATACCCTTGACTCGCTCAATCTTGCCGACAAACAGCGCTTTACCTACGTCTACAACTCTGGCGATCCGTGGGTACATCATATTCTGGTGAGCAAGATCATGCCGTCGTCCGATTTTTCCGAGACTGATTGGCGTTACCCGCTCTGTTTGAGCGGCAAACGTTCCTGCCCGCCTGAAGATTGCGGCGGATTGCCCGGATATGAGCGGCTGGTGGAAGCGTTCAATGCTCCAACCAAGAAGGAGAGCCGCGAGCTTCTGGCATACTATCCCAACTTTGATCCAGACTTTTTCGATGTTGATGTTATCAACAAGATTCTTTATTCCGATGTTGACGGAGACGACGGAGATGAATGACATGTATGTGAGAAAGCCATGCGCTTGAAATATAACGCTCCAGCAGTTCTAACTTTTACGTTTATCAGCGCGGCAGTGCTGATAATCAACCAGCTCCTTGTTCCCGGGCTTACTGAAAACTGGTTCACGGTATGGGGACAGGGCAGTTTTCAGCTCACCAGCGTACATAGCTGGGTAACGCTGTTCTCCCATGCGATTGGCCATGCGAACTGGGAACACCTTGTGTCCAACTTTTCCC
Organism: Treponema sp.; assembly: GCA_031281685.1. GTDB lineage: Bacteria > Spirochaetota > Spirochaetia > Treponematales > Breznakiellaceae > JAIRMT01. The sequence goes on from JAITFA010000174.1 coordinate 1,913, forward strand.
TGCTGCTGCTGGTGGGACCGCTCCTGGAAGCCCATTACGGTTCACGCGCCCTGCTTTTCATGATGTTCGTAACCGCGCTGGTTACGGGTGTGCTTAACGTGCTTTTCTTCCCCACAGCCCTGCTTGGCGCGTCCGGCATCGTCTTTATGATGATACTGCTCGCGTCCTTCACGAATTTCAGTAAAGGCGAAATCCCCCTTACGTTTATCCTCGTCCTGATCCTCTACCTCGGACAGCAGATACTGAACTCGTTTCAAAGCAACAACATATCGGAATTCGCTCATATCGTGGGCGGCTTCTGCGGCAGTCTGTTTGGGTTTATCCATCAACCCAGAACACATGGTCATCGTTAAGCGTCGCTGCCGCGCATTGCGGCAGGGCAATCTCCACTTTATAATGCGGTACTATGAAAAAAGAATTTCTTCCCTATGACACGGTGCGGAACAACGCGCTGAAACTGGCTCATCAAATCTATAACAATGGCTTTTTCCCTGACGTCATCTATGTATCTTTGCGGGGCGGAGCGTACTTGGGTAACGTCATCAGCGAATACTTCAAAGTTATCCGACAAGGCGGGCGGCCCGTATACTACGCGGCTGTGGTTGCCCGCTCGTATACTGACGTGCGCGAGTCCGGCAAGATCATGGTCGATGGCTGGACCTACGCGCCCGAACACCTGCGGGTAGGCGACAAAGTCTTGCTCGTGGACGATATCTTTGACACCGGCTTAACTATTAACCACCTCGCCGAGATCATTCTGGCGCGAGGCATCCCCCGGCGCGATCTCAAAGTCGCGGTGCATGACTACAAGTACTTCCGCGACAAGCCGGAACAGCTTGCCGTTCAGCCAGACTACTGGTGCCGCAAGCACGACCTATCCATCTATGACGAGGATATGTGGATTCATTACATGAGCCATGAGCTTATGGGCTTAAAAGCCGATGAACTTGAGACCTACTACTACAAGCATGACCCGGACTTACGGTCTGCGCTTGGTGTGATGGAGCAGAGGCGCCCGTGATCTGCGGCATTGATGAAGCGGGGCGCGGTCCCTTAGCCGGACCAGTCTGCGCGGCAGCGGTCGTATTGCCGCCGGAATTCCCGGTCAGTATGCTCAATGACTCAAAAAAGCTGTCCGCCGCGAAACGGGAGGCGGCGCGGCGGCTCATTGTTGAATGTGCCGTTGCCTGGGGTATCGGCTGGGCGTCCCATGAGGAAATCGACGCCATAAACATCCTGCAAGCCAGCCTCCTTGCCATGCGCCGCGCTTTTGAAGCCATGCTCCTTGCCCGCAAAGACTCCTCGCCGCTAATCTTGGCGGCGGATATCGAAGAGGCTATTGTTGACGGCAACTGTACGCCGGACATCAGCGTCCCCTGCCGCGCTCTGGTTAAGGCGGACAGCCTTGTGCCGGAAGTTATGGCCGCCTCAATTCTGGCAAAAACGGCGCGGGATGCGGAAATGCTCCGCTATGCCGCGCTCTACCCGGAATACAGCTACGAAAAACACAAGGGCTATCCCACAAAGGAACACTACGCCAGGATAGCCGCCTTTGGTCCCTCGCCCATACAGCGCGCCAGCTTCCGAATACGGCACACCTGAGCGCCAAAAGCGCGTAACACCCATGCCCCGCGCAGAGACCTTCCGTGCGGGGCATTATGAAAACGGACTACATCCGCAATTTGAATAGAGTACCTCTTGTATAAATTGAAATATATGATACTATTTTCTCATGCGTTACGCTAAACCAGCCCTATGTGCGGATGTTAAGACCCAAGCCCCAAGTAATTATATGACCCGGATGACCCAGTTTTTGCTTTGCCATGCATCTAGCAGCTTAATGTTTCCCCCTTTTATCAAAACCCTATCTAAAAATATCCCGCTGTCGTGGATTTTAAGCCAAAATCCACAGATAATACGGCGTTTTGGAACAAAAACACCTCACGTTCATTACAAAAGGAAACATACATCATGGGTAAAAAAATAAAGCA
>JAITFA010000213.1 GCA_031281685.1 Treponema sp.
CAACCATAACAATCATCTTGACAGGTCATAAATCTATACGGTATAATCAATTAGTTACATTATAAGGGCTTAGAGGCGGACTAGTCAAGGTTAGTAGGCAGAGAAGGCGCTTATTTGCATAGTATGAGCCGGGAGCGAATTCTAGTGTTATGCTTGCCGTGGTCAAACGCATGGAAATAGTGTAGCGGTTCCTGAAATCTTGTACAAGCGCCTGTCAGGAGGGTTGTTAAAAAGGTGAAAGAATTTTCCCAACGCCGCCAGTTACGCTGGTCAGCGTGTAATTGCTCAGCCTAAGCGTTCCTTCGATATTTTTTGCCCGTTTTTCCCGGCAGCGCGGGCAAGAACAAGTCCGCGCTGCCGAGCGAGCTTTGTTACATCAATCCTTCCAGTTCATCCACAAGCCCCTTGAACACAGCGCAAGCCGCCACAACCGGCGCGGGAGATGACATATCCACGCCCGCAACTTTGAGCGACTCAATGGGGAAGCGCGAGCCGCCGGACTTGAGGAAGGCGAAATAGTCTGTGCGCTCGGGTTCGCCGCCGCTCAAGACCCGCTCGGCAAGGGCAAGCGACGCTGAAATGCCAGTGGCGTATTTGTACACATAGAAGGCGGTGTAAAAATGCGGAATACGCAGGCCCTCAAGGTCGCTCTCCGGTTCCAGTACCATTGTCGGGCCAAAATACTTCTCCAGCAGACGCCGGTATTCAGCGCGAAGCGCGTCAACAGTGAGCGGCGCGCCGCTCTCTTCAAGCTCGTGGGTGATCTTCTCGAACTCAGCGAACATGGTCTGGCGATAGAGCGTGGACAAAAGCTCGTCGGCGCGTTTGTTTATGACATAACGCTTGAGTTCCTTTGTGTCGGCAGTCTTTTTCAGATGGCGGAACAAGAGTTCCTCGTTAAAGGTACTGGCGACTTCAGCTTCAAAGATCGTATAGCCGTACTGCATGAACGGGTTTGAACGGGCTGAATACCACGAGTGCATGGAATGACCGCCCTCATGCGCCAGAGTAAACACGTCGCGGATGGAGTCTTCCTTATAGTTCATCAGGATATAGGGATCGCCAGCGTAACTTCCGGCGGAAAAAGCGCCGGAGCGTTTGCCCTTGTTCTCGTAACGGTCAGCCCAGCGGCCAAGCAAGCCGTTGCGAAGGGTGCCGACGTACTCATCGCCCAGCGGCGACAGCGCCTCTGACACCAGATCGACCGCTTCCTCCCAAGTGTTTTTCCTAGTCTCCGCCTGCGGCACTATCGGCGTGTACACGTCGTAGTGGCGCAGTTCGTCGATGCCCAGGGCGCGTTTCCGTAGGACATAGTAACGGTGAAGCGGCGCGAGGTTGTCGCTTATGGTAGAGATAAGGTTGTCATAGACCGCCTCACTCACGTCGTCAGGGAAGAGGGCGGCTGCGCGTGCTGACGGATAGCCGCGAATACGGGCGCGAATCACATCCTGTTTAACCGAACCGGAGTACAGGGTTGCAAGCGTGGTCTTGTGCGCCTCGAAACGCTGATAGAAAGCCTTGTATGTGCGGCGTCGCAGGTCGCGGTCCGGGTGTTCTATAAGCACTGACCAGCTTGACTGGGACAGAGGCCGTTTGCCTTCGGGCGTGTCAATCACACCGAAGTCCATGTCCACGTTGCTCAGTACCGAAAAGGCGTCGCTGGCAATGCCCTCACCTTCAGCGTGGATGGCGAGGAGCTGTTCCTCCTTATCACTGAGGATATACGACTTATACCGAAGCAACTTTTTCAGGTAGATACGGTAGTCGTTAAGGCGCGTATTCTCAAGGAAGCGCGCCATATCCGCGTCCGGTATCGCCTGAATCTCTGGTACAGCCCAGGCGCGGGCGGCTTGAGCCTTTGCCGCAACCATCACGAAGCGACCGTTCATGGCGCGGGCTGCGCTGTCGCCCTCGTCCACGGTCTGCCTGAGATGGCTGTAATAGCCCAGTCGCTCGGCGAGCAGGTCGAAGTCGCGGTAAAAGTCGAGGTACGCCGCGAGGCTTTCCGCATCCGCACCGAGTGTGCCGCGAAAAGCCGCTATCTTCTCAATACGGCTTTCGTATTCAATAAGCCCCGCGTCCCACGCGCTGTCATTGGGGAATAGTTTCGATAGGTCCCAGGTGTTATGGGGATCAACCTCTGATCGCAAGGGAATTTTCGCGGTATCCGCGCTGTTGTGTGTTGTCATAGGGTAATCTTATCATCAATAGAGACAAAAAAGGCAAGTCATTCCCGCTGAGTGCTTGCTATGATAGTTTCTTCTTGTTAATATATTTATGGATAAAGATTTATTTATAGTAGCAAGGAGTTTTGTATGAAATTAGAAGATTTGAGACACGCTGGTTTGAAGAAATGGATTCAGGAAGCGGTTGCGCTCATGGGTCCTGACGCGGTTGAAATCTGTGAAGGAACACAGGCTGAGTATGACCGGATGATCAAGATTACGATTGACGCCGGACTAGCCACGCCGCTCAATCCTGAAAAAAAGCCGGGCTGTGTGCTGTATCGCTCGGATCCGTCGGATGTAGCGCGAGTTGAAAATCGCACGTTCATTGCCTCGGAGAAAGAATCGGACGCTGGCCCCACGAACCACTGGACGCCGCCTGCTGAACTGAAAAAGACCATGAGCGCCCTGTATAAGGGCAGCATGAAGGGTCGCACCATGTATGTGATCCCCTTCTCCATGGGTCCGGTTGGCTCAGACATTGCCAAGATCGGCGTTCAAGTTACTGATTCCGCGTATGTAGTGGCGAACATGCACATTATGACGCGGGTTGGTACGAAGGTACTGGAGGTACTCGGCGAGGATGGCGCATACGTTCCCTGCTTCCACTCGGTTGGCAAACCGCTGGATTCCATCACGCTTGATTCACGCGAGGGCAAGCGGTCTTTCAAAGAAATAGACAACGGCAAGTGGCCCTGCGCTCCCATGGAAAAGAAGTATATTTCGCACTTCCCTGAGACACGGGAAATCTGGTCTTACGGCTCAGGCTACGGCGGCAACGCGCTTCTGGGCAAAAAGTGTCTGGCACTCCGCATAGCGACAGTGCTGGCGCGTGATGAAGGCTGGCTCGCGGAACATATGCTCATCCTCAAGCTCACCAACCCCCAGGGCGAAGTGAAATATGTTACCGGCGCGTTCCCGTCGGCTTGCGGCAAGACCAACCTCGCCATGCTTATCCCCACGCTTCCCGGCTGGACAGTTGAAACGGTCGGCGACGACATCGCGTGGATGAAGTTCGGCGCTGACGGACGTCTCTACGCCATCAACCCGGAAGCGGGCTTCTTTGGCGTGGCTCCCGGCACAAACGACGAGTCCAATTTCAACGCGATGAGGGCTTGCGAGAAGAACTCCATCTTCACCAACTGCGGTCTCACCGAAGACGGCGATATATGGTGGGAAATGATCGGCCACGGAGCCCCGGGCAAAGAGATCATCGACTGGAAGGGCAACAAGCAGCCTGCGCCCAAGAAGGACAAGAGTCCCAAGGGTGAGGAAATCGCGCACCCCAATGCCCGCTTCACCGCGCCCGCGAAACAATGCCCCTGTATCGCTAAGGAATGGGAAGACCCCAAAGGCGTTCCCATCAGCGCGTTCCTCTTCGGTGGACGCCGCCCCAAAACTATCCCGCTCGTAAATCAGGCAAAGAACTGGGAACACGGCGTGTTCATGGGTTCCATCGTCGGCTCGGAAGTTACCGCCGCGATCATCTCGGACCAGGTCGGTCAGGTTCGCCGCGACCCCTTTGCTATGCTCCCCTTCTGTGGCTATCACATGGGCGACTACTTCAAGCACTGGCTCACCCTCGGCGCTACCCATGACGAGTCCAAGCTGCCGAAGATTTTCTTCGTGAACTGGTTCCGCAAGAACAGCGATGACAAGTTTATATGGCCGGGCTATGGCGAGAACTCCCGTGTGCTTGCGTGGATTTTCGACCGCTGCGATGGCAAGGGCAAGAGCGTTGACACGCCCATCGGTATTCTGCCGACTGCCGACGCTATTGAGCGTCCCGACGGTGTTAGCGAAGCGGATATGGCCGAGCTGCTCAAGGTTGATATAGATGGCTGGAAAAAGGAAATCGCTGACGTGCGTAAGAACCACTATCCCAAGTTTGGCGACAAGCTCCCCAAAGAGCTATATGCCCAGCTTGACGCGATTGAACAGCGCCTTAATGCGTAAGCATTAAGCTGAATGTGCTAAACAGAGTCCCGTAGCGATACGGGACTCTGTTTGTTTAGCAGTACATTAGGCTAAAAATATGGTTAAAGGGACCGCAGATTCAGTCCTTAAAAGCCGCAACCGCGTCGCGTACCCAGCGCAGGTGGTCCAGATTAAGGAAACCGTAGGTTTCCAGGGCTTGCAAAAATGTGGGTGGAGTGAGCCGTGGGAGCGCAGCGACCTAGGCGAACAGAACCCCGAGCCGCTTTAGCGGCGAAGCGTATACAGTCCCGTTATGCGCCGTTCTTTCTGTTTCATATCAACCTTGCCGATCTTTGCAGTACATACACGCCGCCAGAAATCCGTTTATCAGAAATATAAACAACAACCTTATCAAAAATACATTCAAGAGGCTCCAATTCCAATTTCTTTACCCACCCAACAGGCAAAGCTGGTCTTCTCCTGCGCTCTTTACGCACCAAAGTAATATGGGGATTCTTGAACTGAATATATTTACTTGATAGCAAACCGTTCACTTTTTCGGCAATTCTACCTGAAAGTTCCGCCATTCTATCACTACCCTTCTCAAAGGATAGTCCCACGGTATTTCTGTGTCCGTAATAACCACAATCTTTTGGAAAAGTTTCAAATTTTCCCGTAACACCAATAATAAGACCAAATCCAAAAACCTCTTGTTCAACCGCCATACACACACGTTCAACATCAATAGCATCGCCTAGTTTTCCCCAAAAACCCAATGTAACCCGCCATTCTTCTTTGTCCAGCCACATATAGTGCGGCGAAGACCTGAACAACACTTTTCTCAATGCCCCCGTCCTTTTATCAAGTTCATACTTAAAAGGGCGCGGCAAAGGCAACGCTATATTTATACGCATAACTCCCACAGTATTAAAAAGGGGGTGCATCCATAGTTGAATATGAAAGCCGCAATCCTTTTGGATTGCATGATACAAACAACCGTAAGTTTTAAGTGTTGTTAATGTCTAATCTTTTTTGTTCTCTCCTGCCACCCATGACATTTTTTACCACTCTCGATGGTTGTTTATATTTCTCACAGAAAGCAGGATAGAAACCCCTGGAATTAACATCCCAGGCAGGCTCATAGTTTGTACCACTTCTTTCAATTCAGCACTATGGAATTTCGCACCCCCTAAAATCCCTTTTCTAAAGCCTCTTCAATTTTTGAGGCGTCAAATTCAACA
>JAITFA010000227.1 GCA_031281685.1 Treponema sp.
CTCTGCCTCAGGGAAGTTTGTCTTTGCCTCAGGGAAGTTTGTCTCTGCCTCAGAGAAGTTTGTCTCTGCCTCAGGGAAGTTTGTCTCTGGCTCAGGGAAGTGTGTCTCTGGCTCAGGGAAGTTTGTCTCTGGCTCAGGGAAGTTTGTCTCCGCCTCAGGGAAGTTTGTCTCCGCCTCAGGGAAGTTTGTCTTTGCCTCAGAGAAGTTTGTCTCTGCCTCAGAGAAAAGTTTCTCTGAAGCGGTTTTAACAGGGCGCAACAGGCTGCCATGCCGCTTAGTTCCAGCCAGCGCAATGATTACGGCGAAAAAGTAAACGCCGATGGGTGGGTATAAAACCCTTCCTTTAGGATTGGGTTACTGATCAACAAACGCCATGACCAGCTCGACTTCCGCGACGCTGACTTTGAGACTGGCGGCAATAAGGTCTGCGGAAAGACCCGCTTTGGACAGCTTCGCCACCTGTTCCGCGACTGGAAGCTGGGTAGTCTCAATTTGCTGTTCCGCAACCGTAATGCGGGGCGATTGCGGCGCAGCCAGCGTGGTGTCAGACACCGGCGTGTCAGACACCAGCGACAAAGACGGCGACGCTTCAGTGATAATCGCGGCGCTGGAGGAAACAGAGCGGCGCCTGCCAAGCTCGGCATACGTTTCAGCGTGAACCCGCCGGCGTTCCTCTTCTCCGATGAGAACCTTTAAGCGCTTGTCAACTTTTTCCATAAGCGCCTTGAGACTTGTGATACGTTCCGTTACCAGACGCTCGTCCCGGTCCGTGGCCGCGTCAAGCTCGGCAATGAGTTTCTGTACTTCCTCACGATACTCGGCAAGCAGATGTTCGCCTGTTCTGCTTTTGATGTAATGCCGGCAATACAGGAAGAAGCATATACAGAAGAGAAGACTTGCCGATGAAAGTACGATAGCTATATACATCAGCCGCTCACATCAATATGGGTTCCCAGAGAAGGATCGCGGATAATCTCGGCGCCCGGCTCTTCTTCGTCTGGGGTTTCGGCATGGCCGCGCTTACCAGATGAGCCGCCCTGACGCTTGCGGGCGTTCCGGTCTTTGACTCGTTCAGCGCCTTCGCCCATGTTCTGAGCCTCGTTCACCGATTGAATCTGTTCCTCGACTTTTTTCTGCGCCTGAGCGCCCTGTAATGCCTGCTGAATCGCCGTCCCCTCTTTCTGTGCCGCTTGTTCCTTACCAACCTTGTCAAGCTGGGTAAATAGGGTTTGCAGATCAATCGGTTGTATAGCCACGTTATGCCCCCGGACTAGCTAAAATCCGGATTGAGTCTACAGGCGTTCCTGATAGACTGGCTGCTACTTGAGCCATAGCTTCCTTGTTCTCTTCGTAACGCTGAGGACGAATAACACCATTCTCAAGAATAAACGTAATTTTCTTGTATTCGGTTTGGATTTTTTCCACCTTGTCCCGCAGTATGAGCTTCACGCCCGGCAGCATCCGTTCCGACGCGGAAATGCGCGCCTGACCAGCAGCTTCGTCCATTTCATTCTGCTTTTGCGTAATCGACTCCGTGAGCTGCGCACTCTCATCCAAGAGATGTTTCCGCTTGGTGAGCAGCTCTATCATGGTAGCGGTTTTGTCTTCAGGAAGCTCGTCCATGAGTTTTTTGAGCTTTGCCAGAGTATCGAGGTTGAGTTTGATCTCATTAAGCTCTTTATCCAACGCTATTTTTTTCTCAAGAAGTTCATCAAGCTCAGCCTTGAGTTTGGGATCAAAGCCAGCCTCACAGATGGTTTCCGTACCGCTGATGGCGCTCCCAATCACCTTGGCGCTGATTTCCTCAGTGGCTTTGAGATGCCCACCCACGATACTGGCGCGTTTGCCCTGGCAGATAATACGTCGATACGCGACCACCTCGGAATTGATGATCCCGTCCGAAACAATCACTGAATCTCCCGCGTTAATTATCGCGTTCTCGACAAAACTCGCGTAGACATTTTTACCAGCCTTTATCTTTCCACCATTCCGGCCTGTTATGCCCTTGTATGCCCTGATATCCCCGTCCGCCTCAACCTCGGCTTTTCCAATCGTACCTCTGACTTCTACATTACCTTCAGCCTTCACGGTGAATCCGTCTTCCACATTGCCGTTCACTATGACCGTACCCAAGAAGATGATGTTACCGGTTTTGATGTCTACGTTTCCGGGAAGGGTCAGAATCGGCTCAACGCTGATCTTGCCGTTTACTATCATAACCTGACCATTGATGTCGGCAAGGACGGTCTCGCGATCCGTATCCAGATGTACGTTGGATCCAAGCTGTAATTCAATATTCCTACCATTGGTCGTGGGAATGTATGAACCCAGCACGGTTTTTCCCTCAACTCCATCTTCAGCGGGAATTTTCTTTGCCAGAGGCTGGTCCTTCACTACGTTTTGCACTATGTTTTTGTCTTTGAAGTCAATTTGGCCGTCGCTTTTCTTTTCGATCCGGGGTTTACTGGAGTCAACCTCGAAGTAGTAATGGATATAAGCGTCGCGGCCATTCACTGGTTTGCGTCCTTCAGCCACGACAACCGGCATTTTGTAGCTCGGTCGATCCACAAAGTCATTGATAGCCTTTTCGTCAAAGCCAAAAACCACCCGGTTGGCTCTAAGTACGGCTTTAATGATGTTAGGCGACGGATCACAACCAAAAGGTCCCGGGGGAATCACGGTAATGAGCGCCTTCATGTCCTGTTCCGTGACCATTACCTGCACCATGCTGTCATTCGTCATCTTACGCTCGAAGTTGCCGACATGCACATAAACGCCTTTGGCTTCCTGAACCGTAAGCGCCAGAGCATCCTCAAGAATATCGGAAATATTCCGCATTTTAATGGCTTGCCTGACCTCATTAAGGTCAACCGGCTTCCCGGTGCCGGAAGGCGGTATTACCTTGAGCTTTACCCCATCGTCAAAGAGATGTACGAAGAATTCGCCGTCCTTGTTCTCTATCTGCGCCGTAACCGTTTCAGTCTGGTTATCCATCTTTGTCCGCGCTTTTGTCTGTTTCTCATCGGTGAGCCGCTTATAGGCGCGAATCTCCCATTTTTTCTTGGCGGCTCCCAGAAACCCGGGAAATCCCCGCTCAATGATCTCATAATCGAGATGACTCACCGACAGGTTAAGGAGAGTAGCCGCCTCGTTCAGCGCCTCGTCAAGTGTAGCGCCCGAAGTTTCAGCCGCACGTATCTCCTTATCAGCCTCAAGCTGCTGCTTCATAATTTTCTGGAGTTCAGGAAATTTTACCATCACATAATTCCTTTACGAAGATTTGTAAGTTTTGACTTGAGCCGCATAATCGCCTTGGTATGAAGTTGGGAGACCCGCGACTCGGTAACATCCAGTACCTGACCAATCTCTTTCAGGGTCAGGTCCTCATAATAATACAGAACAAGAATCTTTTTTTCCTTATCGGGGAGTTCGTTGATCTGCTCAACAATGACGCGCCTGATTTCTTCTTTTTCTACAATGACGTCAGGGTTAAGGCTTGCCGGCGCCTCAATGCTATCGACAATGGAAACCTTGTCGTTTTCATCTTTGGAAAACCACACGTCATTGAGCGAAAGTATTGAGGTGCTGGAAAACTTCATCACGGTTTTGAGGTAATCAGCCTCGCTCATGTTTAGCGACGCCGCGATTTCCCTATCCGAGGCGCTTCGGCCAAGCA
>JAITFA010000007.1 GCA_031281685.1 Treponema sp.
GCGCCAGCGTCTATGTTGCAATGAACAAGGGCTGCATCAGTAAGACATGCCGCGTCGCCGACGTGTTGCGCCATGAAATCGCGCAGGTTGTGCTTGACGGTTTTCCGGCGCGATGAAAACAAGGCGCGTACCAGCGGGTAAAACAGCGCGGGGTAGCGTGGACGGTCAAGCCGGAGGTCGAGACGAACTGCCTGTGAATCAACATGAGGCGCGGGATAAAAACACGCGCCTTTGAGTACCATGAGCGGCGTTACGGTATAGACAGAGGCGCAGAGTACCGAAAACGACGAGTAGTCCTTTGTGTGGGGACGGGCGCTCATGCGCTGGGCAACTTCGCGCTGTATGGTTATCACCATGCGCTGAAAAAAGCGTCCCTGTTCGATGAAGTCGGCGATGAGACGGGCGCCTATGTTGTAAGGAAGGTTGCCGAGCAGGTACGGCGCGGGGTTTGTGTCGCGCCATGTGGCGAGCGCGTCGCCTTCGATAAGCGTGAGGCGCTCACCGAAAAAGCCGCGCAGTATGCGGCAGAAACCCTCGTCAATCTCAAACACGGTAATATGTGCGCCGCGCTCAAGAAGCGGGGCTGTCATGGCGCCAAGCCCGGGACCAATCTCCCAGACCGCGTCGCCCCGCTCAAACCCAAGGGCGTCGAGCAGGCGCGTGCGGATTTCCCGCCTGATTAAAAAATTCTGTCCAAACTGCTTACGCGCCCCTAAGCTCTTCGCGTCGAGAAAAGCGCGAAGCGCGCTTGGGGAATCGTAGTTTATTGGTTCACGCACGGATCAATCGTTCAGGATAAGAGGCTAGGCTCGCGGAGCTGTTGCCGGATCGACCGGATTGTTACGCAGGAAAACCATGAGAGAAAGCTGTGGCTTTCCGCTTATCGCGTCTATACCTAGTCGTCCCAGTTCTGTTCCGGCTTGCACTGTATCGCCGTTTTTCACTGACAAACTCTCGCAACCGCCGTATACATAAGAATATCCCCCTGCTGTTTTAACAACCACGACTCGCCCAAATCCGCGGTAGGGTCCCGCTGATATCACGGTTCCTGTAGTGAGGCTTTTTACTGCTTCGGACTGTTCCCCTATCAGGATCACTCCGCCTAGGTTCCCGCTTCGGTATGCTACCTCTTTCGCCGCTATAGGCCAGAGGTGCGTGCTGGGTATTGTTGGTATTGTTGCGCCTTCACGAGGGATGCGGAGTATATCGCCCACTTTTAGTACATAAGTTTCTGACAGACTATTGACGCTTCTCAGCGTTTTAACATCGATCCCGTACTGACGGGCAATGCCGTAGAGGGTTTCACCGCGAATCACTCGATGTTCAATGCTTGCGATGCTTGGTATGACCAGTCGCTTGCCGACCTGAAGCCGCTGGGGGTCAGAGATGTTGTTCACGCTCATCAGGCTATTGGCGTCAACCCCATAGGCGCGGGCTATTGATGTGATCGTTTCACCCTGCTTGACCACATGGGTCTGATTCTGCCCGAAGCAGGCGGAGATTAACGCGAAAAGAAAAAGGTATAGAAGACCATATCTCGAATTCATACTTTGTTTACAATATCGGAAATGGACTTAGGGAAATTTAAATACGTTAGCGGCTCTTTCAAAGCCGAAGTTCTCGGCTCCGGGTGCCAGAGGCGAGGCAAGCCGCTCAAAGCCCCTCCAGTGGTTTTGGGTGCCAGAGACGGTGGGTCTTAGCCGAGCGACTCTGGGTGCCAGAGACATGGTAGCAGAGATGGTGGTGTCAGAGACGAGGCAAGCCGCTCAAAGCCCCTCGTGCCACCACCTTTGACCGCCTACTAACTGTCGCAGCCTGAGTCACCCCCTAGTCACGGCGTGTTTGTACCGCCTTGTAACCGAGTGGTTCAGCGGTTTTGGGTGCCAGAGACGGTGGGTCTTAGCCGAGCGCTCCGGGTGTCAGAGACGTGGTGTCTTAACCGAGTGGCTCCGGGTGCCAGAGATGGTGATGTCAGAGACATTTCGAAAAATTAAACGCCGATGCCCTAGTTTCGATTGATAAACAAAGATCGGGAAGTATGCTAGTATGCGTTCATGGCCATTGAGATCGAAGTTAAGGCGTGGGTTGACACGCCCGAGTCACTGAAGCAACGTATCGACGCTATTGCCCGCTTTACCGGCGTGTTTGACAAGACAGACGCCTACTGGTATTCCGCGTCATGTATAGCGTTTCCGGCGTCAGGCGTGCGGGTGCGGAAAGAGGTCATGATGGATGGATGCGGCGATATACGGAACGGCGTTCAAATCACGCGCATCACTTATAAGACAAAAGAAGTACGGGATAACATTGAGGTGAACCATGAACGGGAGTTCACTGTATCGGATGGCGCTGCGTTTGAGGAATTGCTGACAACGCTGAATCTTATCCCTATAAAACGCAAACACAAGACCGGCTGGGCATGGGTGTATGACAAAGATGCGCTTACCATTAAGGATGGCATCACGGTGGAGCTTGTCCTGCTTGAGCAACTTGGCTACTTTATCGAACTGGAGATACTGGCGAACAACGACGCGCCGGACACAGTGGCGTTGGCGCGGCAAAGACTCCTCGCCCTGCTTGATCTGTTGGGCATAGCCCGCAATCGCATTGAGAGCCGTTATTACACGGAGCTGCTGGGGCAGTAGGCATGGCAACGAATTGTTTGTTACAGGTTGAGCGGCTGTCGATTGGCGTTGGTGCCAGACACGCGATGTCTGGCACCAAGGAGCCACTTCTGGCTGTCGATGACATTAGCTTCACGATACGCGCCGGTGAAATTGTTGGCATCGCGGGTGAATCCGGCTGCGGCAAGACTCTCACCGCGCTCTCCATACCCGCGCTCTTACCGGAAGACATTAGCCGCGTGAGCGGCTCCATCGTGTTCGACGGCGTTGACTTAGGCGCGTTGTCGCCCCGCGAGCTGACAGCACGACGCGGCAAGGATATATCCATGATCTTTCAGGAACCCATGACCTCGCTGAATCCCCTGCTCAGAGTAGGACGGCAGATCGCGGAGAGCCTTGAACTGCACGGGGATACTGAGCGCACTCGCGTCAAGCAAAAAACACTGGACATTATGCGGCAGGTGGGACTACCCGACCCCGTGAGACTCGCCGCCATGTACCCGCACCAGCTTTCCGGCGGTATGCGCCAGCGGGTGATGATCGCGCTCGCCATTGTATGCGGTCCCCGCTTGCTCATCGCCGATGAACCCACCACCTCGCTCGACGTTACCATTCAGGCGCAGATACTGAGGCTTCTACGGCGCATAAACCGCGAGCTGGGCGTGGCGATCCTCTTCATCTCCCACGACCTCGCCCTCTTGAGCCGCGTCTGCGACCGTATGCTGGTCATGTACGCAGGCAAAATCGTGGAGGAAGGCGCGGCTGGCGACCTTTTCACCGCGCCCGTCCATGAATACACGCGAGGACTCATCGGTTCAATTCCTGATCGCGGTCGTAAGGGCATGGCGCTGGTAAACATTCCGGGCAAGGTTCCGTCCCTTGAGGAACTGGGCAACATACGCGACGGTTGCCCCTTTGCCCCCCGCTGTTACTCCGCCCTGGAAACCTGTTTAACCCATTTCCCAAAAGCAACAACGCTCAATGCCCAGCACCGCGTTCACTGTGTTCACGCTGGCGGAGCGCGTCATGGCTGATACGCCGCTGTTGCGTATTGAACATGTTTCTAACGCTTACACAAGCCGCGCCTATGGCCTCTTTGGGAGAAAAGAGGTGAAGCCCGTACTTGACGACATTAACCTTGAACTGGGTTCCGGCGAACTCTTTGGGCTGGTGGGAGAATCCGGCTGCGGCAAAACCACGCTGGGGCGAAGCGTACTGGGGCTTATCGACTACAAAGGGCTTATTACTATCGACGGCATACCGCAGCGGAACAGCTTTGACCGCCTAAACCAGCGTGGACGGCTCACCCTGGCGAGGAAGGTTCAGGCGGTGTTTCAAGACCCGTCGGCGTCGCTCAATCCAATCAAGCGGGTGGGTGAAATCCTTGAGGAGCCGCTTAAAATACACCGGCTCGGGGATAAGTGGGAACGCAACCGCCGCGTTGACGACGCGCTCAATCTCGTGGGGCTTGACCCCTCGTACAAGGCGCGCGCGCCGCGTGAACTGTCCGGCGGACAGCGCCAGCGGGTCTGTATCGCCTCGGCGCTGATGCTGTCGCCCAAGCTCATCATCGCCGATGAAGCCGTCAGCGCCCTTGACGTATCGGTTGGGGCGCAGATACTCAACCTCTTTCAAGACCTGCATCACCGGCTCGGCCTCGCGCTCTTCTTTATTTCCCACAACCTCAATGTTGTCTATTACCTCTGCGACCGTATTGCCGTGATGTATCATGGCCAAATCGTGGAACTCGGCGTGGCTGACGCCGTGTATAACGCGCCGGCGCACCCATACACCCGCGCTTTGCTTTCCGCCGCCACCGGCGCGCTGGACAAAGACAGCGCCCGCAACGCCTCTGACACCGCGCCCGCCCTGCGCTGCCGCTACGCATCGCGCTGTTTGTCGCTTTGTCCTGCCTGCTCCGCAGCCCCCAACGAGCTGGCAAACATTGCCCCGCCCGGCGAGCCGCCGCACTTCACCCGCTGCTCGCGCTTGGACGCTTAACAAACCGGACGTCAACGGCAAGAGGCGGAGGCGTGGCTTCTTCTTCTTTAATGTATTTTTTTATAAACATAATAGCCCGCCTCTGTAGGATGATCCAATATCCAGCTACCCTTTTTTTCTTTTAAGGTCTTTATAAATATTAATATATCTCCGCAACCGCCAACAGTGAATATTATACCCCACAACAATAAAAAATAATTTCCTAATACAATTGAAATCGTTGCCGGTATTATTCCTAAAATAATTAACGGCATAATTGCCGCTATTCTATAGTGGTTTATTTTTAATCTTTCCTTGCAGCAGCAATAAGGCGTAAATAGTTTTTTTGCTGGCATTATACCAAATTTTACAGATTTCCACTTGTTTTTTGCAAAAATCGCATAAACTATTCCATGTATTAATTCATGTGCAGTAATCCCAGGTATCAAGATTGAGAAAGCAATGGCCAAATTTTTTATCCGCTCCTGTAAACTCATTGCGGTATTGATACCTATGGATATTGAATATTGTTCATGCCAGATCATAAAAAAGGGTATTCCAAAAACGGCTATGGCAATAGCCAATATTATAATTCCAAAAATATTTACCCATACAATATTAACAATTACTTCTTCTTTGATATACTCGTCTTCAACAAATTCATTTTCCATGTCAAGCCTCCAAATCTATATTTTTATAATAATTCATACCATACGGGCAGTATATACGAAAAGCCACGCCCCGGCGCACCCATACACCCGCGCTTTGCTTGCCGCCGCCGCCGGCGCGCTGGATAAAGACAGCGCCGGCAACGCCTCTGACACCGCGCCCGCC